>JAMOOA010000046.1 GCA_027066255.1 Candidatus Altimarinota bacterium
ATGAATTATACTTTTGTACAAAAACTCATACTCTTCTAAAGTTTATTAGATCATTTCTCTATAAACTTTATTTTCAATACACTATTTAAAAAATGTACAAAAATTTTCGTTTGCAAATACTCTTTGCTCTCTTTATTGCTCTGCTCATCGGCATGAATTTGCTTGGTTCAAAGATCATCAATCTCTTTTGAATCCCTGCTTCTGTTGCTATCTTTATAGTTCCGTTAACCTTTCTCATCACAGACATCGTAGAAGATGTTTATGGGAAGGAGGTTATCAAGAAATTTATTATTCTGGGAGTTTTTACTCTCAGCATTATCTTCATTTTTTCAGCAATATTTGTCTTGCTCGAACCTCATGAAAGGTTTAGTAATGATGATGCATACAAGACTATATTTTGAGGGTCACTAAGAATCACTTTTGCTAGCATATTTGCTTTTGTACTGGCTCAGGTACACGACGCTTATACTTTTGAACTCATAAAAAAGAGGACTCAAGGAAGAGCTCTCTGGCTCAGGAATAACGTTTCAACAATATTTTCTCAACTCATAGATTCAAGTGTATTTATGTTTATGGCATTTTATATGATTACTCCGAAATTTACGATAGGTTTTATTGTTTCTCTCATTATTCCGTATTACTTATTTAAAGTACTTTTTGCTATTTTAGATACTCCACTTGTCTACCTCTGAGTAAAATGGCTTAAAAACTGAGAAGAAAAATAATGAAAAAAATACAAATATATGAGCAAGCCTTAAAAGAAGTTTTTACATATGAAGAAACGAGAGATTATTCTCTTGATAGGATAGTAGAAGCTATGAAACTTCTATGAAATCCTTTGAAGGATATCAAAGTAATCCATATCGCAGGAACCAATGGGAAGGGAAGTACTTCACGTATGATTTTTTCAGTTCTCAGGCAGGCTTGAAAAAAAGTAGGAACTTACAACCAACCTCACCTTAAAGATATCAGAGAGAGGTTTCTAACAGATACCTGAATGATATCAAAACAACAGTTTGTTGATATACTCAATAAACTGTTAGAGCTTCCGCTAACTTTCTCATACTTTGAACAAACAACTCTTATATCTTTTCTCTTTTTTCAGTTAAAAAGCGTAGAGTACGCAATAATAGAAGTTGGTTTTTGATGACTTCTTGATTCTACAAATGTTGTAAATCCCGAAATTACGTGTATCACAAGTATCGGATTCGATCATACAAAAATACTTTGAGATACCCTTGAGGAAATATCATTTCAGAAAGCTGGGATTATTAAATCAGGGATTCCTATTGTTTATAATCATGAAAACACTGTTATCAAGAATATAGCAGAAGAAAGAAATGCCCCTATAATATTTACAGATAGGAAAGTACAAACCAACCTCTTATGAGAATATCAGCAAAGAAATGCAGGACTTGCCTGGGAGATATGCAAATACTTCTGTATCTCTGAAGAAGATATAAAGAGATGACTTCAAACTGTAGAACACAGAGGAAGACTTCAATATCTCGAAAATAACCTCCTTATAGATGGAGCGCATAATAGGGATGGACTCCAAGAACTCAAAAAATATATAGATTCTATAGAACAAAATTTTACAGATATTTATTACTGTTTCTCTCTCAAGCACGACAAATCATCTAAACTGATTACTGACACCTTTGGAAAAGATAAAAAGTACATTCTCATAGAAGGTCATCATGAACTCCTTGAGAAAACAGATACCCTCAAAAAGGAAATGTATGAGAACAAGATATCAGATATCGAGATATTGACTCCTGAACAAATCAAGAAAAGACAATGTAGAGAGAAGAATTCTCTCTACATTGTCTTCGGTAGTTTGTATATGATAGGAGATTTTTATGAGTAGGAGTTGTTTTTAGACTATTTTTTTATACTATAGACTCATATAATTCATTATGTACTCATGGCTAGATCTAACTACAAGCAAAGTTTCAAACAAAAAGCAAAGACTCAGAAAAATGGATCCAAGAAGAAAAAAAAACCAGCTCCTTATAGGATGCATGATGACTATTTTCATAAAGCAAAGAAGGAGGGGTACAGAGCAAGGAGTGTGTATAAGCTCAAGGAAATACAAGAGAAATTTGAGCTTATTACTCCTGATATGGATGTATGTGATGTGTGAGCTGCACCAGGCAGTTTTATCCAGTACATAAAGAGGATTATACAAGATACCGGAAGGATAGTGGGAGTAGATCTCAAGCCTATAAGTAAATATTCTCAGACAAATATTAATACCATTGTTCATGATATCTTTGATTTTAATACTCTCAAACCACTAGTTGAGGAATATATCTGAGAAGGGAATAGGTTTGACTTGATTACCAGTGATATCGCTCCAAATACAACAGGTCGAAAGGATATAGACCAATACGCATCAGTAGAGCTCAATATAGAAGTATTAAAGTTTAGTGATGTATTCTTGAAGAAGTGAGGAAACCTGTTACTCAAGATATTTAAATGAGAAGATTTTGGGGATATCATCGGTCCTATAAAAAACAGATTTGAGAAGTTTACAGAGTACAAACCTCTTGCGTGTCGAGATAGGAGTTTTGAAGAATATATTATCTGCTGGAATAAGAAATAAGACATGCTTATACTTGCTGACTATATTCTGATATTTATTGCTCTGGGGGTAGGAGTTGTTTTTGCGTTTCTTGGAGCAAACATTCTCTATAAGTTTTATCTAGGAATTATTATCGGATTTCTATTATTCCTGGTTTTTAACTCACAAATAGATCTACTAGAGAATTTGTATATACGTGAACTCAATCCTTTTCAGAATTTTCTTGTAAAAAACAAAGAATTTGTCCTGGGAAGTAGTATACTCAGTATTCCTCTTCTAGGGATTCTCTCTGCTGCAAACAAGAGTTTTTCTTTTAATGGAAAAGATAATGCACTACTACTCCTGACTTTTGGTATGATGTTACCGTTTATTTTCGTAGCACTCCTTTCCTACATCTGAGAAAATATATACCTTCCCCTTGATTTTATAAAACAAATCCTACAGTATTTTCAAAACTCGTTTTTTTATGATTTCTTTAGTAATCATCTTTCCTGGATTCTTGTAGGACTCTTGTTCATGATATTTTATCGAGCATTTTTCTTGCTACTATTTGCATTTATTGCTTATATATATGAGGTTCTGAGAGGAGAATTTGGAAGTGAGAAAAAAGAAGAAAGCAAAGAAGAATCAGAGAAAGTATCTAGTGAATAGAAGCTAAGACTTGAAAAAACACAAAAACTTTTATAATACACCCATCTAAGATTCTCCTACAACGAGGATATAGGATAACCAGGCAAGTTATTTATTAAAAAATCTGATTATGAAATATGAGAAAGTGTATAGACTTTTGACGT
>JAMOOA010000047.1 GCA_027066255.1 Candidatus Altimarinota bacterium
CCCATGTGTGGGTAAAGAGAGATCTGTGTCAAAATATCATCTGAACCTGTTTTCTTCAAGTCTAAAGAAACTATATTATTAAGTGAAATAATATTATACTTATTTAAATCTCTAGTATCTATATATACCTTTCCAAATCATGCAAGCTCTAGTTGAAAATATTCATTTTTGATGATATATCTAGTATTTATATCATGTATATCTATAAAAAACTCTCCTTCATCTAGTTCAATAATCCTCTCATTTGTATCTCCTGTAAGAGTAAAAGTTGCTTCTTTACTATAGCTAAACAACGTATCTAATGGAGAAATATGATGTATAGCAACACCTACATCTTTATCTCAATCTGGGTAAGAAAGAGCGACTCATGACTGAGTCAGTGTCTCAAGGTTAAAATTATGCAAAACTTCTTGACGAGAACCTGAGAAAGTTGTCACTAACAAAAGAAGGAGTGCTGAGATTCCGAGAAAAAAAAGTATTATTTTTGAAAAAATTTGCATCTTGAGAACAAGAATATAAATAACATTATGATAATAATAAAAAATGCCTGTTCTTTGTAAAGGAAACATACTGATTTTCCCTTGCCATAGAGAAAAAAGTCTTCTTCACTACGAGCTAAAATCTTGAATAAATATATTTAAAAATTGTTCTATTATTTTTGTATCTGAGAAAATGATTCCTGTTTCCCTATTCTTATCCAAACTGTAACTCGAAAAATTCACACTCCCTATAAAGAGCTGTTTTTTATCTACAAGTATGGCTTTTGCGTGCATCACAGGGAAGCGATATTTATGAACTGATATTCCTTTTGATTCAAGAAATTGTACTTTCTTAGAATGTTTTTCATAAAAATCATCATCTACTACTATTTCTATCTTTACTCACTCCTCAGCCTTATTTATTAAAACTTCTTCTAATTCATCATCCTGAATATACTGAAAATACATTTTCAGGGATTTTTCTGCCGAAAGAATGAGTTTCTCTATTTTTTTTCTTGAGTAACTCGGACTCAGGACAAGATTTTCATGATATGGGGAAAAATATTTCCCCTCAAAGTCATTTTGAAATATTTGAAGAAATACTTTTAGAAGTTCCGAATCATCAAGAAATAAAAAAAATCTCTATTTTTTGTAAATGTTGAATATGACATATTTCCTGTCGAAAGGATAACTTCATTATCTATAATCAAGAACTTACTATGATTAAGTGAGTAATTTTTTGGATTGGACCAAACAGTTGAGATGCTCGATTTTTGCAATTCTGTAAATCTCTTATTATTGAGCTTTGGTGCCATGTATGGGTTCTTTTCTAGAATCACCTGGACATCTATTCCCTTCTTTTGTGCTTTTTTCAAAGCCTCAAATACTCTCTTCTCAGTAAATATGTATACTTCTAAATACACTCTCCTCTCTGCAGAATCTATTTTTTGAACAATAGTATTTAGGAGGTCTTTGTTCGGAGTAATAAAGAACTGAGTTTCTTGTATCTCTGATATATCTTCGAGAGAGAAGCTGGAGATGGAATCCTGAACAAAGACCTCCTGAGAAGATTGCTCGATTTTCTGCTCATAAAATTCTCTATATTCATCACCATAGAAATACCCAAATACTCCTACAAAAAGAAGAAAGAAAACAAGAGAAAGAAGTTTTTGTTTCATAGTATTTTTTTTAAAAACCACTCTGTAAATCCAGCATCTCTTTGTAATAGCCGTTCTTTTTAATAAGTGAACTATGAGTTCCTCTTTCTATCACTTTTCCACTGTCTATCACGATGATATCATCAGCATGTTTCACGGTTTGGAGTCTATGGGCAATAATAATAACCATTCTTCACTTGAAAAGGTTATGCATGGCTTCGGTTATCTTTTGTTCACTATGGCTATCAAGAGCACTGGTAGGTTCGTCAAGAATGATAATCTTTGGGTTCTTGAGGAATATCTTGGCAATAGCGAGACGCTGCTTCTGTCATCCTGAGAGCTTGACTCCTCTCTCTCCTATTTCTGTATCAAGTCCATTAGGTAAATCGTAGATAAATTCACAATGAGCTTGAGAGATAGTTTCTTCTAGCTCTTTTTTCGTTGGGTCTTTTTTTACTGCATAGAGCAGGTTCTCTTTTACTGTTCCGTCAAAAACACTGGGTTCCTGCGTGAGGTATCCTATATCTGCGTAATAACTCTTGAGAGAAGTTTCTTTGAGATTTTGATGGTCTATAAATATATCTCCAGAATCTTGCCTCACATATCCAGCTATGAGCTTCACGAGTGTAGATTTTCCTCCTCCACTTGGTCATACAAGAGCCGTTATCTTACTTCCTAAAATGTCGAGAGAAAGGTCAGTGAATACAGGATTTGAAGAATCGTAACCATAAGAGAGATCTTTGAGGGAGATAGCTCCGTTTTTATATATAAATTTTTTTCATGTGTCGTATCCGTGAATTTGAGAAGTTGAATCAAAGAAGTCCCAGAGCTTATGTATCTTTATAAACTCTTTACTTGATTCAACATAGAAGGAAATGGTATCCGAGATAGTTTTTTGCATAATAATAAGTGTTCCTGAGAGTCACACTAATAAACTAAGATTTAACTCTCCGTTTAGAACTTTTGTTCCGAAAAATTCAAAACAAAAAAGGAGCAAGAGAGTTATTCCTAATGGTGCTGTTCTCTTCATAAGAACTCTATACGGAGCCATGTCTATACTTATTTGGGATACATCTTTTGTATTTCTGTAAATATCTTCTATTTCAGAATCTATCTTTCCCGTTTGCAGTATCTCTGTTTTATTCATCAATACTTTCACAAACTGCTTCAATCTAATATTCCTATATTCATACCTCCTTCATCTGAAAGGAAATAGTTGTGCATTTGCCCAAATAATTACAAGAAAAAAAACAAACAGCAGACCAATAAAGACGATACTATAAGTAAAATCAACTCTACCTATCATATATAAAGTGAAGCATATTGCGGTAGTAAGGTTTACTCATTTCTCCACAACATTTGTAAGAAGTACCGACCATGCTCTACATCATTCACCTACTATTCCTATCATCTTTCCTGTCCCTATAAGTTCAATTTTATTATTATCAAGCCTAATATAGGTATTGAGGTATTCTCTAAAGAGATCTGCAATAGTATAAGGAAGTGTATTCATCCATCACCATTTCCTGATAGAAAAATTCACAACCTCAAATAGTATTATATATCCAACATATACTTGTAATACAATATAAAAATACTCTCGATTGCTATTCTCTAGGAAATGAATAATTCGCTCTAGAAAGAAGACGTGTATCACTCCATTTATTCAGACAAGGAAGGCCTGAAGACCTTGTTTGAAATACTCTTTTTTTCTTTCCTTTATAGGATCAAGAAATCTTTTT
>JAMOOA010000048.1 GCA_027066255.1 Candidatus Altimarinota bacterium
TCAGATATCTCATTATAACCAAAGAGTTCTTTGAGGTATTGTTTTTCTACTCCAAGTGCGTGGAGAGAAAGTGCTCTTTTTACTAAACTATCAGCCCTTCCTCCTTCTTCTTTGAGAAGAGCCTTAAGAGAATTTGTAGCAGATTGAAGCTTTCATTCATACTTGTTTTTGAGTTCTACATACTCCCCATGAGTGAGATATGTTTTGTTATAGAGCTTGTTGAGTTTTTCAAGTATCTTGAGATTAGTAAGTATTTTTCCTTCGTCGTACTCAAATTTCTCAAGAGGATTAAGATCAGATACTCACATCTTCTTCATGAGCCAAGATATGGTTGTTGCTTTGATAAGAAGTGTAAACATAATGCTCCCAATAGTAATGATGATGATAAAGTCTTTTATAGAGAAATCAAAATTCCAACCAACACTTTGCTGAAATGCCATAATTCCCTCATATCCCTCCATTCCTTCTCATGGTATCATCAGTGCCATCATCAAGGCAAGAGCTCATCTCAGACTTCCCCAAGAGAGAAGATGCTGCCAACTTCTTGGAATATGTTCTTCTACTTTTAGATAATTTATAATACTCAAAGGGAGATATACACTGATAGCTCTTCCTCACATAACTACAAAGATAACAATAAAGATAGGGAAAATGAAACGAGCAAAATCTATATCTATGTGTGAGAGTATAAGCCCCATAAGAATAAAAACCAGAGAATTGGAAACAAAGGCAAAAAATTCCCAAAACCTCTCCATATGATGCTCTATTTTAGGACTTATCTTGTATCTTCCATAATTTCAGATAATTATTCCAGCTATAGTTGTTGAAATAACTCCTGATATTTGCAGATCAAAGCTTCAGATGTGAACGTGATGGGTTATGAACTCAGCAAGGAGAAAGGTTGCATGAGCTAAAACCATAGTCAGTGTGATTTCTACGGATTCATGATTCTTAATTTTTCCTATGATTTTAGAAAAACTCACTCCCATGATAGCCCCAAATATAATCCCTCAAACAGCCATAGAGACAAAAGAAAGCACCCCAGAAGCTATAGTTATAGACGTGACACTTCCTCCTTCTATAATAATTCAAAGGATAACAAGAAAGAGAGCAATAGCCGTCCCATCATTAAAAAGACTTTCTCATTCAAATATGAGGGCAAGTCTTCGGGGAGCACCTATAGACTTAAATATAGACAAAACAGCCACAGGGTCTGTGGCTGATATGATGCTCCCAAAAAGGAGACAAACAAGAAAGGGGATCTCCAGTCATACGAGTGGAAAGATAAAGAAGAGAGTGCTTCCTATAATCGTTGTCGATATAGAGAGTCAGACTATAGCAAGTGAAGATATGCTTTTCCAGTTTGCTATAAGTTGCCTATAGTTTATATGATACGCTGACTCAAAGAGCAAAACAGGAAGGAAAACAAGAAAAAGTATATCAGGAGTAAGTTCAAAGTGATTAATGAAACTAAAGAAAGGAACATGCGACAATGGAACAAGAATGAGTCCAACTATGACCAGTAATACGGTATAAGGAAAGTTTATCTTTTTTGAAAAGAGGTATGTAAAACTTGATATGGTAAGGAGAAAAATGAGTGAGAGTGTTCCACTGAGAAAAGAAACTTCCATGAGTATGTTTTTATAAAAATCGAAAACGAAGAGTATTATAGTTTAAACAGAATAAAAGCAAGAGGTTTTATGAAAACATCTAAAATGCTTTCTTGAGTTTACTTTGAGATTCTGATTTTTCTATAGCTAGATACAGGAGCTTCGTGATAAGGTCAGTATAAAGGAGTCCACTTGCTTCCCAAAGCTTTGGATACATGCTAATATTGGTAAACCCAGGAATAGTATTTATCTCATTTACATAGACATCTCCCTCTGGAGTAAGAAAAAAATCCACTCGAGCCATGCCAGAACACTCTATAGTTTGAAATGCCAGTATGGCTGTCTCTTGTAGTTTTTTTATAGTCTGTTCATCAAGTTTGGCAGGTATAGCTATTTGCGCACCATCATCACTTATGTACTTTGTTTTATACGAATAAAAAGAATCGCTGAGTATGACTTCTCCGATAGCAGATGCCTGGGGAGTATCATTACCGAGAATAGCACACTCAAGCTCTCTTCATTTTACTCATTGCTCTATAAGTATTTTATTGTCATATTCAAAGGCACTAGCTACAGCTTCTATAAGATCTTGTTTATTTGAAACCTTGGATACTCCAACAGACGATCCCATATTTGCAGGTTTTACAAAAAGAGGTGTTTTTAATCTTCGGAGTATATCATCATAGTCTATACTTTCTTTTTTATGTGCATACAAAGTTACTCATTTTGCAACATTGATTCCTACAAGATGAAGAAGTCTTTTGGTTATGTCTTTATCCATAGCAACAGCTGATCCGAGTATTCCTGGACCAACAAAAGGAATTTCAAGAAGCTGAAGAAGTCACTGTATGCTTCCATCCTCTCCATTGATTCCATGAATAACAGGAAATATAACATCAAGATTTCAAATACTCTCTCAGTGGACTTGAGTTATGTTAGAATTTTTACTTCCTGGAGTCAAAGCAAGTTCTTTAGATGTTTTTTTTAGAGAAATACTCTTAGGGTCGATTGCATTTTCCAAATAGTCTTGAGAATCTTGCAAGAGCCACCTTCCTTCTTTATTTATTCCAATAGGAATTATCTCAAACAAATCTTTATCGATAGCTTCGATAATATTTTTTGCTGATTGTAGGGAGACTTCATGCTCTGGAGTTTTTCCTCCAAATACGACTCATACACGAATTTTTACCATACATTTCTACATCATGATATATAATATACTCGTTCCTACGACAATTCTTACAGCATCATCTACTGTTGAAAGTATATGAGTATGTACGTTTCTATGCTGAAAAAGAGACTGGATCAAGCCTACACCTGATATAATAAACCAGAGTATGATAGAAAGGCTCACTACTACTTCCCAGTTCAAGTATGGAGTAAGATGAAGGATATATGATATTCCCATAAAACTTAAAAGATTCACCAGAAAAGTTATCCCAAATACTGTTGTGATCCTCTTCTTGTTCTTCTGAAGTTTTTTTCTCATTGGTTCATCCATTCCAATTGACTTCATCCATTCTGGGCCAGCAAAGAAAGGGCTATAGTACAAGTAAGAGAATCAAAAACCCACTACCGTAGCAACAAAAGCTCCAACTATATCAAAATTCATGAGGAAAAAGTAAGAAACTAATACCCATATCATAAGTATTGATGGAAAAAATCAAAACTTATATCTTCTTCACCGGAGCTATCCTGATATTCATTTTCTTCATTCATTGTCATGGGAATGCTATTT
>JAMOOA010000049.1 GCA_027066255.1 Candidatus Altimarinota bacterium
TCTATATTAATCTTTTCATATCAAAAAAAGAGGTTTTTCTACCTCTCTTTTTTTTATCTTTCCTTAGCTCTATAGAAAGAACGTAAGTATTTCTGAATATTGTGCTATTGCTGGAGTTGTTTCAATCAATTCGTAGCTTGCCATAATCGAATACTCCACTGTTTTTAATGCTATTACATAAGCAAAAGATACGTATATAATCCAGTACATAGACTGTCTCATAGGTTGATTTTCTTTTTTGATAAATTCTTTTAGAGTTTTTTTCATCTTTATTCAAAGTTACGACTGTAGATTACTCCATTATAATATCATATATATATTAAAAGATACTATAGTGTATAATTTTTTTCACCGATATTTAATTGACTTATTTATAAAAAATATTATAAATAGTTCCGTACACTTACTCTAAAACCTTTAAAAATACATGTCAGAATCACCTCAAATATTCGAGAATATTCAGGTAACTCTCCCTGATAATTGGGAAGATGCCTTAGGGGCTTTTAAAAAAGCAAAAGAGAAAATAAAAGAGGATGTAAAAGGCGATATTAAAGGTATCCGAAACATATCTTGGCATCATACTAGTAATACGATCCCCTATAATTTAGATAAAATCCCTTCTGTCTTAAATGTGTGATTTAATGATTTAGAGGTGTTATTGCAAGAGAAATGGTTTCGTAGTCTGCTGAGACTTATTTTTAGAGAATCTCTTAAAGTAATGTGATTAGAGAAAAACGAACTCGAAGCACAAAAATCACGTTTCTGAGAGTTACTTAAAGGGCGATTAAATGAAAGAGAGTATTCTGAACTAGACCTAGCTGTAGACAATTCTGAATCAAAAATTTCTTTTAAACAAGCTAACAAATATGCTTGGGGGTCCATAAAAAAGGACTTAAAAAGAGGGTGAGTAAAAATAGAAAATGACGATATTTATTTTTACTTAGAAGGTGTTATAAAAACATGTTCTGAAAGACTTTCTGTTAATTAAAAAGCTTCTCCTCACATATTTCTCTCGATTTCCATGAACTTCTGATTATTTCTGTTAAACATAAGTTGAATCGTTCCAGTAGGTCCATTTCTATTCTTTCTGATAAATATCTCTGTGAGTCATTTTTTTTCTGAAAATTCGTCATAATAATCCTCTCTATACATCATCATAATAATATCCGCATCTTGCTCTATCGCTCCAGATTCTCTTAAATCTGACATCACTGGTCTCTTATCTGGTCTAGATTCTACTCCTCTCGATAGCTGAGAAAGGGCAATTATTGGTATATCAAGTTCTCTCGCAAGAGACTTGATCCCTCTACTTATCTCACTTACTTCCTGAACCCTATTGAAAGAGTTTCCGTTACTCATAAGTTGAATATAGTCTATCACTATAACATCAAGTCCACTTTCTATTTTGAGTCTACGAGCCTTACTTTTAAGATCTATGAGGTTCCCTCCAGCTGAGTCATCTATATAGATATTTGCATCCGAAAGCTTCTCCATTGCTTCTCCTATCTTGGCAAATTCTTCATCCTCAAGTTCTCATTTTGCAAGTTTCCAACTATCTATCCCCATAGCGCTGGCTATCATACGATCTGTAAGCTGTTCTTTACTCATCTCTAGTGAAAATATTGCTACGTTTTTTCATTTAAAACCTATGTTTTGTGCTAAGTTGAGAGCAAATGCTGTCTTTCACATACTTGGTCTGGCTGCAAGTACCACCATATCTCCTCATTTGAGGCCTCAAAGTTTATCATCCATGCTCTTGAAGTCTACATGAAGTCTATGCTGAGTTATAAGTTCTGGATTTTCATGTATTTCTGCAAACTCTTCATACCTTTTAGAAAGTATTTCATTAATATGAACTAATTTATTCCTGATAAATGTCTGAGTCACATTAAAAATAGACTTTTCAGCCTTTTCTAGAAGCTCATTTATCTTTCCATCTTCGTCAAATCCGTAAGAAATTATCTCATTTCCTGATTTTATCAGCCTTCTGAGTACAGATTTATTTTTAACGATACTCCCATATTCAAATATATTTGAGGTTGTCGGAACTATCTCCGTAAGTTCTGTAAGGTACGTGATTCCTCAGATTTTATCAAGGATTTTTTTATTATCCAGCTTCTCTCTGACCGTAATCAAATCTATTGGTTTATTGGTACCGAAAAGCTCATACATGGTCTCATATATGAGTGCGTTTGAGTCATCATAGAAATCCTCATGTGTGAGTAGATCTCCAATAGCGATAAAACCATCTTTATCAATAAGAAGACTTCCGAGAACTGATTGTTCTGCTTCGAGGCTATATGGAGGAACTTTGAGCATAAAATAGAGATATTAAAAATACTATGATTTGTAGAATATAGATAATAATTCAAAAACAAAATACAATAAAAATATGATGTTGAAATACTCTTAAAACTCTGTTAATTGAATGATAAAAAGTCCTCTGAAATGTGAAAAACTATCATAAAAATTGTTCCTTTTTATCGAAGATATTACTCGTAAATTTTAATCAATTATCTATATCTTGGAGTGCTAGAATACTATAATAAACAATTTTATATTTTGAAAAATCACGAGGATGTATCCAAATTAATTCTTCGCATTTCTCAGGTTCTTTATTCTCTATCACTCATGTATACGAGTTAACAACAAAGAAAAAATTAAAATAACTTTTTGTTACTTTTCAGCAAGTAAACTGAATGTATGGCTCTTCTATGTCTCATTCTTTAATATCCACTCAAAGTTCCTCTCTCATTTCCCTTATAAGGGAAGTTTCTATGGTTTCTACTGGTTGGTGTTCTACGTGTCCTGATGGGATTTGGAAGTATCCGTCAGCAAATCCTGTATTTTTTCTCTTTTGAAATAATAATTCCCCCGAGTTGTTTTTAAAAATACCGTAAACAGCTGCATTAAAATCTGGTTTTCTCATAATTATTTTTCTTCAAGCTGTATTATCCTCTCTTTTATCTCCATGTTATATGGTTGTATCTCTAGTATCTTCTTATAGCAATCTATAGAGAGTCAAAACTTTGATTCTTTCTCAAAACAGTATCATTTCATTCCGAGTTTTTCTATATCTCTTGGTTTATCTTTGAGAAAAAGTTTTGTATATACAAGGCACTTCTTGAAGTTCTTAAGTTCAAAATATATCTCAGAAAGAGTGTCAACAATTTCTATGTCATCACGTTTCTTTGAGAAGGCTTTTTCATATGGTTTTGCTGCTGATCATAGTTTTCACTGAAGGACTCGGACATTTCCAAGTCTTTTGAGTATCTCTATACTATCTGGGTGCATTTTAAGCATATCTTTGTAGATATATTCAGCATTTTTATAGTTTTCTT
>JAMOOA010000050.1 GCA_027066255.1 Candidatus Altimarinota bacterium
TCCTATATGGAGAGAGTTTATGGACTATATTCATATAGGAGAACCTGTAAAAAATTGGTCAAAGCCATGAGGAGTAAAAGAGGTTCCTATATCCAAGATATCCTGATATCTTGTTCCTGATTCTTATAATGCAAACCTGATAACCAGTTCCCTATTCGTAAATGCACCAAAAGAATATGATACAAACTTGCAAACAGTAGAGGTTGACGTCTTGTGTCAATGACCCATCTCAGAAAATACTCCTCCTGAAGGGATAAAGCAAGTAACCCTACTTGCTTTTCATTCTCTTAAACCCAAAAACGCTAACTGGGAAAATCCTGTTCAAGCATGGGTCGCAAAGTGAGAGTTTAGCGATGATATACTTGGACTCAAAAATACCATAGCCTACATTAAGCCCGAAGCCTGTGAAAGACCTGATTGAGAATCCAAAATGCAAATAGCGACAACAACCAAAGATGGAGATAATATGATCGTTGGAGCAAATTATATAGAACTCGCGTACAGAAGTAACCATCCTGTTATATCTATAGAAGCTTACCTTTGAAATGAAAAAATAAAAACTATCACTATACCAAAAAAACTTGAATGAACATACAGAGGTGAATTATTTGTCGCAAAATGATTTAGTGGTAAAACTCCCCTGCGTTTGAGAGTGATTGATACCTATTACTATTCTCAAGATGTTCTCGTAAATATAAATGTAACCGGAAGAGACCCCTACCCCCCAAAGATTATTGTATCAAACCCCAGTGACCTCAGTATCAAACTCTACAAAGGTGACTTTTTCAACCTCAAAGGAACTATAGAGGATAAAGGGATTATTCGTTCGATAAACATCTACATAGATAATATTCCTGAAAAAATAGGTCTTAAAGGAAGAAAGTTCAATTACCCTATTGGGGGAGAGAATTTATCAAAGTGAATTCACACCATAAGAATAGAGGCTGTAGATAATGATCTCAAGACAGGAAAAGTAGAGGTGGTTCTTGAGGTACTTCCACCACAATGAGGAATAATAAATAGTTCTTTATGAGAAGCTATTTCAGAAACAGAAGGTGAGTAATCTTTTTGACTCCTATTCTTTTTTCCTTAGTATCTTGAGGTTCATACATATTTTTTAAAATACCTATACCATGGAAAACTACGAAGATTTTCAAATAGCAAAAATAGATACTAAAGCTCCAAGTTTCGAGATGCCTTACTATAACCCAGAAAGTGATGATGAAGGAACGCTTCATCTTGATGATATGAAAGGAAAATGGATAGTACTCTTTTATTATCCTGCTGATTTTACCTTTGTATGTCCTACTGAACTCAAAGACATGGCAGAAGCAAAACCTCAATTTGATAAGATGAGTGTTGAAGTACTTGCTGTCTCAACAGATACTATCTTCTCTCACAGAGCTTGGGTTAAAAGTGAGATGCTGATGAAAGACTTCCCTTACAAGATGCTGGCTGATCACAACCTCATGACTGCTGATGCTTATAATATCCTCGATGAAAAAACAGGAATTGCTGGAAGAGGAACTTTTATCATAGATCCTGAAGGGATTATCAGAACTATAGAGGTAGCCTCTGGTCCTCTTGGAAGAAACTCTGAAGAACTCCTCAGAAAAATAGAAGCACTACAGTTCATGAGCTCAAATCCAGGGGTTGCTTGTCCTGCAAGATGGAAAGCTGGAGCCAAAACTCTTACTCCATCCATCAAGATAGCTGGTCAAGTTGGTGAAGAGTTAGAGAAATAAACTCAAAAAGCACTTCAATTAAAAAGAACGATGAAATTTCATCGTTCTTTTTTTGTATTTGATAGAAAACTATTTTTTTACTTCTTTTTTAAACTCATCTGTGAGTTCTTTTTGAAGTTTTGAAAATATCCCTCCAGAGTTCTTTTGGAGTTTTTTAAACGCTTTGAATGCCTCTTTCTTTTTTAAACTGTATGTCTTTTTGTGTTCTTTTGGTATCATAGACTCTAAACTCTTAAAAAAATTCTTTTGCGTGTCCATAAAGCCTGATAAAAGCAGTTCTTTGTCTTTTCCTACCTTCTTTGCTTTTTTCATTTCTGACTGCAATTCTTTTCCTTTTTTATCAGCATACAAAGAACTGACAACATTTCCTGCAACGTATCCTGCAGCTAAAAAAAGTATTTTTCTTCCAAACATAATGTATTTCAATTAAAAACTAAAAAACGTACAATCAAAATAGTTCCAATATAGTGAAATATGCGGTATAATTTCAGTATATTCGGTCAGACTCTGAATACAAATGATTTTTTAACACTGTTTTCAAATTTTCCTTTACTTGAAAAATCATTGGTTACAATAAGTATCATAGACACATACAGGACTTTTAACAAAAACAAACACATGATTTATAACAACTTCTCAGACGGGTACAAGAAAATACTTATAGCTTCAGAAAATAGAGCAAAAGAAGTAGGACTCAGAGATCTACAAGTAGAGGACGTCTTTCTAGAAATCATCAAAAATTCTTCAGGAGGAATAAAAGAGATATTTTCCCTCTATGGAATAGACTCAAAACTCACTTTAGAGATTATCAATAAAGGGCTCTTTAATAAGAAACTCGAAGAAAGGAAAGGAGTCTATGGAGGAATGGGGACAAAGCTTAAAGAAATCATTCTTGGAAGCGTCAAAATAGCTGCAAGTTACTCAAAATCAAAAGCTACACTCGAAGATTTCTTGATATCACTCGTCAAAAATGATGCTTGGTTTCCAAGTTTTTTAGAGTACGTAGGAATCAACTCCAGCGATATAGAAACGAACTTTCACGATCTCGAGAAGATAGGTACCATAGATGGAGCTGCTACAGGTTCTCTCAAAAAAGACACATTTTCTTGAGACAAGTCTGATGAGTCTATTGAAAAACTCTTTGGAACACTTGCTGAAAATATATTTAACGGTATGCAGCAAGATCAAGGAGGTTTCTCTACTCCTTTTGATAACAACAACGTCAAAAAACAAACTGGTGAAAAAGAGGAAACAAACACTCCAGCTTTAGACTTCTTTTCAACAGACCTCACACAGGAAGCGAGAGATGGGAAGATAGATAAAATCATCGGAAGAAGCCAAGAAATAGAAAGGCTTATCGCAATACTTAATAGAAAAACAAAAAATAATCCAGCACTCGTATGAGAAGCTGGTGTCGGAAAAACAGCTATCGTTGAAGGACTTGCTCTTCGTATCGCTGCTGGAAATGTTCCTTTTTCGATGAAAGACAAGAGAATACTCTCGCTCGATATGTCTACGCTCGTTGCAGGGACAAAGTTTCGTGGTGAATTT
>JAMOOA010000051.1 GCA_027066255.1 Candidatus Altimarinota bacterium
AATTCTACAAGGGTAAATCATTTTTTTAGGAGATTCATGTATTTTCAAAGATTTTACAATTCTGAACTCAGCCATATACTATCTCTATAGTAAAAAATTATATAAAAAATAGCCTATTATCAAAATGATAAAAACACAAAAAGCAGAGTCATTTGTAGGAATTATCGTTGGAGTGTTTATACTCTCTATCGTAATACTCGGTATAGCCAACCTCATCATTTATAGTGGCACACTCATCGATACCTACAAAGATACAGCCAGAGTTGGGATACTCAAAGACAGTCTTTGAAACATCATCAAAAAAGTAGATACCAGTAACATCAGGGAAAATGAAATTTTCTATATCTACAAAAACAACGGAACAAATACTTTTGAAGTTTTTACCGGAAGCAGCAACGTAGGATATAAATACATAGATAAATATGGAGATCATGTTTCTAATATTACATCGTATAGTGGTTCTATATATGCACGTGTACTTTGGACAGAAAGAGAGGACACAACTCTCACTGATCAAGATCAAATAGTAAGAGCGAGCATTAGAAAGCTTATAAAGAAGAATTAGGAAGCATTTAACAAAACAAAAAAGAGAGCTATAGCTCTCTTTTTTGTTTTGTTTTTTGTTTCTAGAAGCAATTTCAGACACAAGTAACAGCATCTATCATTCCATTAACTATGATTCCACTTGCATGAGTTCTTAGTTTCCATGAATTATTGTTATACAATTGTGTATATGAATCTTCATATGCTACAACTCACCATTCGTTATTTCCGTGCCTGAGTCCGATATAGGCCTCGCTTACATAAAGTGATCCAAGTTGTGTATTATCATCATCTCTAAATATAATCTGAGAAGCTGTATCATGGCTCGAATCAAAGTAAAAAGCTGAACTGTTATCACCATAAATTGATTGCTTATTGAGGCCTGTTTGATCTCAGAATATAAGAGTCCTCCCTCCTGATATCCTAATATTTCCAGCAACATCAAGGAATGCAGAATCAACGGTGTTTGGGAATCACCCGATACCAACAGCACCTCCATAGGGTTGCATAGCAAAGTTTGTTGCTGTAGTTCCATTGTGAGTCTGCATCTCGTTTGTATCGAGAGCCAAAAAATTATCTCCTGCTGTATTTTCTATAAGAAGTCCTGCAGATTTGTCATTGACTGAAGATATGTCTGGGCTGTTCCCTATATGAAGAGGACTAAGTGGAGTTGATATTCCAATTCCAACATTACCACCATCTTCAATTATAAACTGAGTTCCTCAGGCTTGACCATTATGAACAGATAAACCTCAACCATCTACATTCAAGTTTAACATCGATTTTGCTCCATTATTACGTGCCATTATCTCGTTATTATCCATAACTAGATTCGTACTATTTTCATTATTTATAATAAAATATCCTGACCCATCTGCAAGAGAAGCATCTGAACCTCCATCTATTTGAAGTTTTACTTTTGGGTTTGTGATTCCTATACCTATATTTCCTGTATGTTTTATAGTGAATAAAGTATTTGAAGAACCGTCTATCGTGTGATGTCATATCTCAAAAGTTTCAGCTGCATCATTATTATTCGAATCTAGATTTATACGAACATTTCCATACGAGTTCAGTAACAAATCATCACTATATACTGTTCCATCATGTGAAAAAATACCGTGGTTAAATTGAGTCCCATAGGTTGGTGACCACCCTAGAAATAATCATTTTACTTGTTGGATAAAGTTATTATTCATATCGAGAGTTGTGCTTCCTGAATGATTTCAAAGATTGTCAGCTCATCCTCCAGATACCGCTGCATCTACATAAGCTTTGGTTACGACATGATTCACAGCCGTTCCCTCTTCATCAAGTTGAAGTTGTCCACGTATTTGCACTTCTGCGCTTGCTCCAGCTCCTCCAGTATTTCAGAGCAAAACCTTTCCTGCACTATAATCATACCATAAAACATTTGAAACACTTCACTTATCACTATCTGTGACTACAAAATCCGTATCGGTAACAGCTGTATTAAAAGTAGCTCCTCAATCTACCTGCAAGAGGTTTGTTCCTGAAACTCCTCCATTTATACGAAGCTGGTCTGCATTATCTAAATTGAGTTGTATCTGAGTTGTTCCATTTCCATATCCGAGATACGCTCATCTGAGGTTGTCATCTCTTCTCATCTCAAAATATCCATAATGTGCATCATCTGTTGCTCTCGCTGTATGAGAATGGTTTGTTGCTGATATCGCTACTCTCCCGTCAACAAGAACTCAGCCATCGAACCTGGCAGTTCCTGTCGTATGCAGTTGCTGAGAAGGAGCTCATCCTATTCCTATTTGAGAACCATTGTCTCTGATAATAGAGTTTCCAAGCGTTGATGTTCCTGTGAACTTCGTGACATATCCTGTCGTCCCTGTTCCTCCTACTGTTGAGCCAGAGAGAGCCACTGTCGATGGGGAAAAACAATTTTCTCCATCTTCATCACAGTATTCACTTGCTCCTATACTTCATGTAACGTCGAGCATCAAACTCCCAGTACTGGGAGTTGCTCCGATACCTATTTGTGTCCCTGTGTCATAAATAATTGAGTCTACAAAATGTCCTCCATTTCACCCTATCCACCTAAGAAGTTTATTAGTACTCGTAGAACGTGGGGTAAACGCTATAGCCTTGATAACGGAGTTTGATATTCTAGAACTTCCATTAAACATCTTTGCTATGATATACCCTATCTTTCACTTTGGTTCAGGAACTCCGGACGGAAGCCCTACTGTCACAGCTTGAATACTCGAGATTTTACTTTGAAGATCCCCTAACCCTGTATCGTCTACATCCGCAAATACATGAAATCACGAACCTATAAATAATAATAGTAAAAAAAAACTGGAAAGAAGACTACGCATAAGAAAAATACTTTTAGAGGATATTTTAATATATTATATATGTATATTTTACCATAAAATAGGTAAAAACTCAAATAATAGGGGCTATTATTCTTTGTGTTTTTTTGTTTTTTACTTCTTGTATATATTTCCTATTAGGAGTTCAAGAAAAGCCTTACTGATATTGTAAGGCTTTTCTTGAGATTTTTTTTATTATCCCTCTTCAGAAGGAACTCACTGTTGAGGTTGTGCTTGTTGTAAGCATGTAGTGTTAATGATGGTTGTTGTCTGGTTATTTCAAACATTGAGAGAGACTCATGTCTGACAAGCTCACTGTTTAGTTGATGCAGAAGCTATGTCTATTACTGCTTTTGAGTATCAGCCCTGATATACAGTAGCACTCAAGTACCCATAGATAG
>JAMOOA010000052.1 GCA_027066255.1 Candidatus Altimarinota bacterium
TTGCTGGTCAAACAGCTTCGGGTAAATCAGTGGGAATGAACGGATTTCTTATATCTATGCTCTACAAGTTTTCCCCATCTGAACTCAAGATGATTATGATAGATCCAAAGAGGGTAGAACTCTCAGTGTATAACGGTATTCCTCATCTTCTATCACCTGTTATAACTAATCCAGAGAAAGCGCTCAATGCCCTCAAATGGTGTGTTGCAGAAATGCTTCGTAGGTATGACCTTGCAACGAAAGTCAATGCAAGGAACTTAGGCGAATACAATGCAAAAGTGAGTAAACAAGAGAAACTTCCATTTATTGTCATTGTTATAGATGAGCTTGCTGACCTCATGATGAGTGGACAAAAAAAAGAAGTAGAAGGGAGTATCGCTCGTATTGCGCAGATGGCTCGTGCTGTTGGTATGCACCTCATTGTTGCAACCCAGAGACCATCAGTGGATGTTATCACTGGGCTTATCAAGGCAAATATCCCAAGTCGTATAGCCTTTACAGTAGCAAGTCATATAGATAGTAGAACGGTTATCGATAAACAGTGAGCCGAGGATCTACTTGGTCGTGGTGATATGCTGTACTACCCAACAGGTTCTATGGAACCAGAACGTATGCAGGGGGTATTTGTAGAGACTCATGAGATAGAAGCAGTAGTCAATGAAATCAAACTCACGATAGACCCAGATATGCTTGAAAATATGCAAGATCCAGAAATAGCCAATGGGAAATCATCAACGGCAGGAAGTATCATGGAAGGGTATCAATGAGATCAAAGTGAAGATCCAGAAATCATAGAGAAAGCTATACAAGTCGTCAAAGAATCACGCAAATGAAGTACTTCACTCATACAAAGGAAACTCAGTCTCGGATACGCTCGTGCTGCAAAGGTTCTGGATATACTTGAGGAACTTTGAGTTGTGGGTCCTGCTAATGGGAGTAAACCGAGGGAAGTGTATGTGGATTAGGTTTTTATAAAAAATGGAATTAATATATTTTTATTGGGTAGTATGAGTTCCCTTAGCGTATGGAGCTTATATGATGGAGTCAGATATAAGAGATTTGAAGAGTAGAGTTAGGGATTTAGAACACAAGCTTGATGATAATTGAATAGAAAGGAAAAGTGATGATTGCTAAAGTAAATGAGAAAAAAATTGAATCCATATGTAAAAAGTATATAATTCGTATATATTAAATTACAAAGTATTCAAAAATTATGAACAACAATAAACTCCTCATCTATCAAGGGAAAAATGGAGAGATACTTCTAAAGGAAGATAGTAAAAATGATACTATTTGGGCAAATCAAAAACAGATTGCTGAGATTTTTGGTGTAGATTCAGATACTATTTGATATCATTTTAAGAATGTCTACAAAGATGCTGAATTAAAAAAAGAATGAACTACCGAGGAATCTTCGGTAGTTCAAAAAGAGTGAGACAGAAATGTAACAAGGAAGATAGTTTTCTATAATTTAGATGCAATCATTTCTGTTTGATACAGAGTAAATTCAAAAGAGGCCACTCAATTCCGTATTTGGGCAACCAAAACTCTCAAGGAACATATTACCAAAGGTTTTACGATAAATCCTCAGAGATTACAGAAAAATTATGATGTTTTTATGCAAGCTGTTGATGAAGTAAAAAAGCTTCTTCCAGAACATAGTAATGCTATAAAAACTGAAGATATACTGGAACTTATAAAGAGTTTTGCAAATACATGGTTCAATTTGGAATCGTATGATGAGGATACACTTCCTGTAGAAGGTTTTACGAAAGAAGATCTAGTAGTACAAGCTGATGATTTGTACAGTGATGTTGCTCGTTTTAAGCAAGAACTTATAGAAAAATGACAAGCGACTGATTTCTTTGCTCAAGAGAGAACTCAGAAGTCACTTGAAGGGATTTTTTGAAATATTTTCCAATCATTTGGAGGAGAAGATGTGTATCCAACACTGGAAGAAAAAGCAGCTCATTTACTGTACTTTATTGTTAAAAATCACCCTTTTACGGATGGAAACAAGAGAACAGGAGCGTTTTCTTTTATCTGGTTTCTTTCGAGAGTAGGTTTTGAATTCAAGGAGAAAATAACTCCAGAGGCTCTCACGGTGATAACTCTTCTTGTAGCAGAAAGTAATCCCAAGGATAAAACGAGGATTGTAGGGCTTATTATGCTATTACTTAAAAAATAGTATATTCCAAAACTCAATTGTAGAATTGTAATCTAAGTTATGTTTTTCTAGTGAGCAATACGAAAAATACGAATAAGAGAGACTATCTCTGAGTCATTTACCTTCTCTCTTAATTGACTTTCCTACCGAAAAATTTACTATTAACTACATAGGATTATTCTCTAAAATTACCATTATGCCAAAGATAAAAGAACAAGAAGAAGTCTCTCTTGAAGATGATAAAAAAGAAGTCTCGAAGCAAGAACAAAAGGAAAAATCTACTGTTGTACCAGAAATAGCAAAACCTCATAATAAATTTGCACAGTATATATCTACGAGCAAATTTGGTGGAGGAAACAAGTTTTGAAATGCCAGTGGAAAACGTATGGGAAGAGCTGCTCAAAGAGGGAGGTAATAAAGAACTATAATTATGCCAGAATTAGATTATAAGAGTATTCTCTGAGGTGTTACCGTACTCATGATTGTATATGGTTATGGGATGTATATTCGAGATATTTTAAAATGAAAGACAAAACCTCACCTTTATAGTTGGGTGGTATTTATCATCATGGCAAGCATCTCGTTTCTTATTCAATATAGTGACGGAGCCTGACCATGATCTTGGGCATTAGGGGCTTCTATTGTCACAACCCTTACGATAGCTATTCTTGCTTTTTTCTACGGAACAAAGGATATTACAAAAAGTGATACTTTGTCTTTTTCTCTCGCTCTTGTGAGTATTATTCTATATACTCAGGTTTCAAATCCAATTTATGCTCTTATACTGGTTATATGTATTACTTCATTAGCTTTTTACCCAACATTTAGAAAGAGTTATCACAAACCAAACGAAGAAACACTCGTAAGTTACGTCTTTGCATGAAGCCGAATGCTGTTATCTGTTTTTGCTCTTTATCATTTTTCTATACTTACTATCGTATATCCTCTGTTTATAAGTCTGGTAAACGTCAGTCTTGTTGTCCTTATCCTCGTAAGAAGAAAGCAATTAACTAAATAAATTTATTTCCTTACTTAAGTTTTTATGAAAATAATTCTTTATATGGCCGTGTCAATTGATTGATATATAGCAAAAACAGGTGGTGACTCGGATTGGGTATCA
>JAMOOA010000053.1 GCA_027066255.1 Candidatus Altimarinota bacterium
TTTCCAACAATGTGAGTCCTTTTTTAGAAAAAATCATATGTTAAATATGTAGATACTTGATAAAATCTCCCTCTACTTTAACATAAAAAAGTATTCCTCAAAAAAACAAAGCATCTTTATGTGAATTTTATCGTGACTTTTGTTCCTTTTTCTTTTTGAGAAGTAATAATAATGTCCCAATTATATAAAATAAGAATTCTCTTGACCAGAAAAAGCCCTATACCAAATCATTCTATATTTATATTTTTTTTATAAAATTTTTGATATATATTTTGTTTTTCTTCTGCTGTTATTCAGATGCCATTATCCGATATAGAAAATCATTCCGGGTTGCATCATATAGAAATAGTTGGATATTTTTTCGTGTTGAATTTTACCGCATTAGTGAGAAGATTTTCTATAATAATATGGCACGTCGTTTTCTCTATTTTTTGAAATACTTCAGGAGTTATGTTATACTTCACCTCTACTTGAGGATGATTCTCAAAAAAACCATTACATGTACTTTCTAAATACTGAGAAAAGTCTGTACTCTTTTTTTCAAGCTTTTGTATTCCTTCTTCTGAGCGAGATAGAAAAAATAGAGTTTCTAGAAGTGTATTGAGTTTCTTTGTTTGTGACTTCATATATATGAAGAACTCTTTTTCATCAGAAGACACCTCTTTTTTGAGAGAGAGTTTCTTTTCCAGAACATCAATTTTGGAGTTTATCGACATCAGAGGGGTTTTGAACTCATGGCTCACATCAGTAATAAACTGCTTGAGATTCTGCGTTTGATTTTCTATTTTGGTAAATGATTTATTGAGCGTTTCTGCAAGAATCTGTATCTCGTCATCATTCGGAAGTTCACACTGTATCTTTGAAAGCTTGCTATCGAAATCTATTCATTGGAGTTTCTGGGATATATTTGTCAAATCATGTAAGAGTCTTCGAGAGATGTATTTCCCTGCAAAAAATTGTAAAATAAATACGAGAAATATAAAAACCAGGCCTGTTTTTATAATAATAATCTGTGAAGTAATATATGGGGTAATATCAAAAAGCACCTTCACTTCTCCTATATAGTCAAAGTTCTTTGAATATATGAAATACGTTGTATCCCCCGTTTTGTAAAACAATCTATCTTTTACCAATGATGGATCTTCATGTATCTTCTTACTCACCCCTGTTGAGCATAAGAGCTTTCCTGTTGTGGGTATAATGATAGTATCTTGAGTCAAGAGGTAAGTTTTGAAACTCTCTACATCTTCCATTTTTCCATCACTTGTGAGATAACTCTGGTATGTACTATTCATCTCTGAAAAACTCATCGACTTTTGTTTTTGATACCAGATGAGGAAGTATGTGGCATTGATAAAAAACATAAAAAGTAGTAGAGAAACAACTCCAAATACTGAAAAACTCAGTGAGATTCTCTCGGATGTTTTGAGGTTCTTAAAGTATTTCATAGCTACCTAATAATATGTAAATTCTTGGGAGTCTCAAAGAAAACTAATTCTCCGTTTCCGTAAGAAACTTCTGACCAATCTTCTATACTAAACTCCAAGCAAACTATACTACAAGTTGGCATGTTTCAAATATCTTTTCCTGAAAGATACTCAGTAAGTTCAGTAATCGCGAAATTGTGTCCAATGAAAAATAGAACATTTCCTCCTTTTTCCTCCAAAATACAACTTAAAGCCCCTTCATATCCGTCCATATGGGTATCGTATATTTCTTGCTTATACACTATGTTCTTTTTCTTATAATCCAGTTTTTTCACTACTCCCTCTGCTGTGGCTTTTGCACGTTTTGCTGGAGAACAAAGTACCTTATCTGGAGTTATGTTCTTTTCCTTCAAGAATTTGCTCATAATTTTTATAGATTTTTCTCCCCTCTCATTTATACCACGATCAAAATCATCCTGACCAGTATGTGACCAATCAGATTTTGCGTGACGAATGAGATAGAGTGTTTTCATTTACACCTCCCCTCTATCACTCATAGCGTCAAAAATACGTTTCATAGCGACAATATAGGCTGCTGCTCTATAAGTGGTTTTGTACTCTGTTGCTGTCTCTGCAACACTACAAGCTGCAGCAGTTATTTTCTTGTGGAGTTTTGCATCTACTTCTTCTTCTTCCCAGTAGAAATTAAGATTGTTCTGTACTTGTTCAAAGTAACTCACCATTACTCCTCCTGCATTTGCAAGAATATCTGGAATGACGTCAATTTTCATTTCTTCGAGTACTTTATCAGCTTCTGGAGTTATCGGTCCATTTGCAAGTTCTAGGATAAGGTTTGCTTTGATGTTTTTTACATTGTCCTGAGTAATCTGGTTTTCAAGAGCTGCCGGTATGAGTATGTCACATTCTTGTTCGAGAACTTCTTTCCCTCAAAGCGTCTGAGCATCTTTATAGTCTCCGACAGCTCCTCTGTTTTTCTTGATTTCAGATATTTTTGCAATGTCGATTCATTCTTTGTTGTATATTCCTCCTCTAGAGTCTGAAAGTCACACCACTGTAGCACCCAGATCAACCATGAGCCCTGCCATAGTAAGTCCTGCATTTCCAGCTCCTTGAAGACAGATAGTTTTTCCTTTGATTTCCTCTCCTCTCAGCTCTAATATTTTTTGGAGAACGTAGACTCCTCATTGAGCTGTAGCTGCTCCTCTTCCTTTTGAACCTCAGCTTGTAAGGGGTTTCCCTGTAAAACTTCCTGGGGAATACTTTCCTACAAGCATCGAGTACTCATCCATCATCCAAGCCATGATTTTTGGGTTGGTGTTGACGTCAGGAGCTGGGACATCTGTTTCTGGTCCGATGTATTTGTAAATAGCTCTCACATATCCTCTACTCAGTCTTTCTAGTTCTCCTTCTGAGAGTTCTTTTGGGTTCACCGTAATACCTCATTTCCCTCCTCCGAGTGGAATATCGATAACGGCACATTTAAAACTCATCCACATAGAAAGAGCTTTGACTTCACTACGGTTCACATCTTGATGAAAACGAATTCCTCCTTTAAATGGTCCTCTTGCATCATTGTGCTGACTTCTAAACCCATTGAACATTTTGATGTTTCCATCATCCATTCTTACAGGAATATTTACTTCTATGATTCTTTTTGGTTGAGAAATAACTTCGTATTTGTTTTGATCGAGCCTACATGAATCATAGAGATCACAAGCCTTACGAATCTGTTTTTGAGCATTTTCAAATGCATCTTGTATATGGGTACTATCTTGCATAGCCTTTATTTTAAGAAATATTATATGGAAAGTATAGTAACAATAGACCTTAAGTA
>JAMOOA010000054.1 GCA_027066255.1 Candidatus Altimarinota bacterium
GATTATCATGTTTTCAAGCGATGACTTCGTCACAAGCTTTTATAATGAATTTTCCTATCTTTGAATCAAGTTTTCATAGGTTGATGTTGGTTTGTGCTGCAGATTTTTTAATATATCCATAAGCTTGTATAATCTCAGGAAGAGTCGTTATTCCAGAAATAGGATAATTTTCTTGTGAACGAAGGGATTGGATTCCATAGAGAGCTTGGTTATCTACAGTTCTTTCTCCGAGTGAATCCTTCTCAGTACGTAATGTTTTTTTCATCTTTTATGAGGGGTTACTCTGATATATTTATAGAAAGTATACTACAAAACCTTTAGAAAATCTAAAAATATAAAAAGAGACCTAGACTCTTCTAAAAAAGATACTACTATTTTTTAGAATTTGTCATTCTATCTCTTCGGGAGATTCATTTCTGAGTTCTATAATCTTTTCAAGAACACATCTCGTGTAAAGAGGTTCATTTTCCTCCTTTCAACGATGAGGCATTGGAGTGAGATATGGGCTATCTGTCTCAATTATGATATTTTCAAGAGGGATAGAAGAGGCTACTTCTTGGATATTTTTAGCATTCTTAAATGTTACTATTCCACCAAATCAAAGTTTACATTTTGGAGCAAATGCTAGGAGTTTTTGAGCATAGTTCAGATCCTCAGAGAAACAATGAAAAACAAAGTCTTTGAAGTCAATTTCTTGGAGTATTTCAAATATATCCTCACTGGATTCTCGATTATGTATAACTAAGGGGAGTTTGAGTTTTTTTGCGAGTTCTATCTGTGCTTGAAAAAATATTTTTTGAGTTTTTACTACTTCTTTTTGTGATACTCAATGTTGTTGACTCAGGGATTCTAACCAATGATAATCAAGTCAGCACTCTCAAATAGCAACTACTTCAGAGATGTTTGTATGATAGAGTTCTTCTAGTTTCTCTATAGTTTCTTCAATAGAATAACCAGTAAGCTGATCAAAACAATGTGTTGGATGAACTCATACAGTGGCATATACACCAGGGTACTTATTTGCAAGATCTATAGATACCCTGCTACTAGAAATGTCTACAGCAATAGAATTTAGATACTTTCCTCAATTACTAAAAAATTGCTCAAGGATAAAGTCTTGAGACTTATCTTTACTAAGATAGGGATGACAGTGAGTATCATAAAAATTCATAGAGATTTTCTAAAAAAGAATCCCTGATGTAGAGAGGAGAAAATTATTTTCTTCTACATCTTTGAAATTTGCATTAAGGATGTTGAGATATGCTGTTCCTGTAGAATTTTTGGAAATCTCTACAGAGAGAAAGTCGGTCTCACCTCAGAGATCTCTAGGAGTATCAAAAGTTACAAAGAGAGTAGCAATACCAGGTTCATTCAAAAGAAAGGTAACGCTTGTTTCAGGGATAATACTTTCGATTTCTTTTATGACAACATCGCTATCATTGTATGTCAGAGAAAGAGAAATACTCTTTACGTGTTTCATGGGCTTTTGTGTTCAGAGAGTGATAGTTTTTCTGTCATCAGAAACTTTTCCATAGATATCGGAGGTTTGTTCCACTCCATTTATATCTAGCACACTCGTTTTGAGATATTCACCAACTTTTCCGTCCAGAATATACGTATTTACCCCCAAAGCTATAGCGAGACTGGTTATAACAATGGCACCATTTTGAAAGAAGTTATGCTTTCTGTATTTTTTGATGATATCTTTCATGAGGAAGTTGCATGTAAATCACTAAAATATAGTTTCCTATATCGTATATAAAAGCTTTGTAAATGCAAATAACAAAGCTTTTTATTTCTTGAAAAGTATCCCAATAATAATACAAAGAGAGACAAGAATAGTAACGATAACATCTTTCTTCTTTGGGATTTCTTTTAAGAGTATGTATCAAAACATATAGACAAAGACAAGGTATAGTAAACTTATAAGGCTCGTTGCTACAGCTCAAAGGTTCTTGTACATACTGAGTGCTATTATTATAGAGATAATGGCAATGGTATTTGTTTGTACGAGCATCTTTGCATAATCTTTGGTTAGAACAGAGAGTTCTCAAAGTTGTTTCTTCCCAATAAGAAGGAGAAGAGATAGACCAATAATAACAAATGATTCCGTGATATAGAAAGTTACAGGGGAAAGGAACTTGATAAAGTAAAGCATTATAAATACTTGTATGGATTTTATGACAGAAGATGCAAGTACCATGAGAGAGTACGTATTAATCTCTATTTTTTTGATATCTATACTGGTTCATATCACAATAAGTGACGCGAGTAAGGCCATAAGAAAAGTGATGAGGTTGACTCGTTCAGAAGCTATAAATATAAAACTAATAATGATAGTAAACACTTGAAACAACATCGAAAACGGTTGAAGAATAGAGACTTTTTCATTTGCGTAAGCAATCCTTCTAAGAGGGTATGTTACAGATATCGCTGTAGCAGCGAGGATAAAGAGAAAAACATTGAAGGAAGTAATCTCTTTACTAGGGAGATCATAACTCAAAAATCCAAGAAGGACAACAGGGAAGAGTATAAGTATGTGAACTCATCTATTGAGAATGGTCTGCCAGTTATTTCCTATTTTTCTCTTTTCCACCATCTTCTTCACCATCACCATACCAAAAGCCCCAAAGAATGATTGGATAATTCAGAGTAATAAAGTCATTGCTAACGAAGGATTTCTTTAAGTACGAGCAGAAATTTCTCCCATAAGGAGAGGTTTTGTTGTTTTCTTTTATCTTGCTCCTGTCTTT
>JAMOOA010000055.1 GCA_027066255.1 Candidatus Altimarinota bacterium
AGAGTATACCGTTGAGAGATCCTTTTTATTATTTATCCCCGTTTTGAGTTGAGTTTCTATTTTTCATTGTAACTTTCTGTGTAGTTTGATACTTTCGGCAAAATAATCCATTTTTTATAAGTTGTTAGATGAAATAATTTATGACTAGAGGATAAAAGGATATCTTAAGATGTTCTAAAATCAAGATTTATAAAAATATAGAGAGGTGCACAAATTGCCTTGAAGTAAAGACAAGAGCAAGAGATTAGCTTTACAATTGTTTTTTTAATCTTACATTTTACTACAATTACATATAAATTTACAAAAAAATCATGAAGGGGAATCTTTGGAAAACTATAGTACTCATGTTATTTTCAGCAATTATTATATACTTCTACTATGGAATTTTTGTTTTTCATAGAGAATTTGCCACGTATAAGTACTTATATATAGGGATTATAGCTTTTCTCTATATTGTATACAAAGCATATTATATCTTTTTAGAGTATGATAGAGTCATCTTTACAGGATGGAAGATTCTTTCATTTTTCTTACTTCACCTATTTCTGTTGAGTGTTCTATACTTCATGTTTAATGGCTCCCCAGGAGTATCAGGTTTTATATTATTTTTCAAAATTTGTATATTTCTCTTCCTAATATCTTCTCTTAATATAATACTTTTTTCTTTTTGAAGGAAGATAATGAATTTGTATTTTGATGAAAAAGAGCATGATATGTCTTTTCAAATACTGAGCTCATTTAGTATAGGCTATGTAGTTATCTTTCTTTTTCTTTCTATTATTGCATTTTTATGATTGTACTCTGCCATGAATATAATCATATTTTTATGTATTCTCGCTTGATTCTCTTGGAAAGATATATGGAGGACACTTTTGGATATACATCAGATGTCGTTTAGCTTTGAAAATCATAATCTCTCTTCCTCAAATTCTGTTTCTATTTTGAGACCTTATCTTCTTTCAACAGAGTTCCTTTTTATAGTCCTCACAGGAGTGATAGCTGTAAGTTTTATTAACGTTTTGAGGCCTTTCCCTATTGGATGGGACGATTTGTGAGTATACATGAATCACCCTAAACTTCTCTCGGAGGCTGGGGGAAATATAGCTCTTTGACAAATGTACGCTTGGGAATTATTCACAGGAATAGGCTTTTTGTTTAAATCACAAGCAGGAGCATTCTTTATGAACTCATTCTCAGCTATTTTGAGTTCTATCGTTATCTACCTTTCTTTTTCTTCTCTCCTTTTTCAATCTAAAAAGATATATTTAAATATACCATTACTTTCTACAACTATCTTCATGTCTCTTCCTATGGTGATTTTTCAGGTAGCAAAGGATATGAAATTAGATATAGGGCTTTTTTTTATAAGCTTTCTTTGTTTGTACTTATTATTTTACCTTTCTACTCGATATAAAGAATTTTCTGAAAAACAAAAAAATATTTTATTGATACTTATTGGAGCTCTTGCTGGTCTAGCTTTTACTATAAAAGTGACTTCGCTCCTTTTAATATCAGGTATTTTTGCTGTAGTATTTTTTTACTCTCTCGGAATCTTTGGATTTATTGGATACGTAAGCATCTATATTTCTATATTTACATTTTTTGGTCTATGGGGATTCATGAACGTAATTTATCCTGAAGAAAATACCTATCTCATTAACCTCATTTCATGAGCTACAGCACTTATATGAAGTTTCTGTATAGGGATATTTGCAAAACATAGACAGACATGAAAGTCTATGATATGAACTTTAAAATATATATTTCTAATCATCTTTTGAATAATAGTTTTATTTCTTCCTTGGGGTATTAAAAATGTATCGGAAACTATCAATGCATGAGAAGATGTATGACTCATGAGAATGATTGGATGATACTCGGAGTATATAGATGTAGACTATACACTTCTGTATAACGAAGAAGAATTAAAACAAAAAGAGAGTGTATATGAATCACTCAAAGGAGTAAAAAATAATGAGGATTTTAGCAGATACTTTTGATATGAAAAAGGTATTAATAATTACCTCAAACTTGCATGGAATCTTTCCATGCAAGTAAATCAAAAAGGGGAATTTACAGATATAACCTACCTCTTTTTGGCTCTTATTCCTGGAGTATTCCTTTTCTTGCCTTCAAAAAAGAAATGGTTTCATCCTGGGATAGTAGGAATCTTGATTTTTGAAATCCTATATTTTATAGTTATCCCTACACAAGTTTTCTTTACAGATATATTTAATCAAATTCCACTTCCTCTTTGATATGGAATTATACTACTATTCCATATTCTTTGACTTTTATACTTATACCTTGGTATAGATAAAGGTTTCAAACTTAGATCTGTATTTCTTTACGTTGCAGGTTTTAGCGTGTTTTTTGTTTTTCTCTGGACTATCTCAGCACAAGGCGTCGTATGGTACGGTATAGTTATGTATGGAACCTTACTTCTTTTAATCTCTATTAGTCTTTATACACTCTTTTCCTATGAAGATGAAAAAAATAATGAATCACGACTATTCTATTCATTCTTAATTTTTTGTATACCGGTAGTTTATATTTTTCAGAGCACCATCCCTCACTATATAAATAATCTTCAAAAGGCATGATATTCTGACTATAAAACAGGGGAAATTTCTGAATCTGTGGCAATATTTAACTCACACCCAGAATATTTGGATATGCTTTTTTCTATGAATATTAAAGACTGAGAGAAAGAAAATATTGTAAAAAGATATAAAAATGAACTTTTAAGTCTTCTGAGGGGGAATAATGCAAACAAGGCAACCGTCTGATACTGAGAGAGTATATCAACTGTTAATATGCTCGATAACCTCTTAAATAGTTTCATAAGAACAAGATTAGAAAAATGAAACCTAGATTTATTAAAAATACAGAAATGAGCAAAAGAGATCCAAGAAAAGCTTTACAAAGATATACTATATCCAAATGATAATATCGCATCACACCAGAAGATATATAGAGTAGGAACGTTTCTCAAATATTTTATTATTTTTAATAATAATAGACTTTTAGAGGATAGTCTACTTACCATATTTGATGCATATATATTCGATGAGAATCCTGATATATGAGCAGGACGCATAAAAAAATTAGGAATAGATTACCTTCTTGTTGATCTTAATGCAGCAACTATAGACAATGATCCAAGAAGAGATCTTACACGTCGTTATGAAAACCTCTTATTAAGTCTTGTTTCAGATAAGGTACAGCTCATAAAATCTGACAGTATATGTTTGAGTCTA
>JAMOOA010000056.1 GCA_027066255.1 Candidatus Altimarinota bacterium
AGTCAGGGATATCTCTCCGATAAATATCTCTGTTTTTTTGAGAGCTTTCCCTGATTTACTGGAGATGATAGAAGCAGCGATAGAGAGATCTATTCCTGGTTCTTCGAAACTCATTCCACGAGCAATATTACAGTAGACGTCATAGCTCTCGAGTTTGATGTTGGTGTATTTTCATAATACTGCGATGATGAGGTCGAGTTTGGAACTACGGATTCCACGAGCAGAACGCTTCGGGTACCCAAACTTGGTATAAGTTGTAAGCGCTTCAGTTTCTACTACTAGAGGTCTTTTTCATTCTACGGTGATGGATAGACTTGAACCTACAACGTCACTCTTTTCATTGATAAACTCGAGTCCTGGATTCTGAACGTCGTTGAGTCCTGTTTCATCCATCTTGAAGAGTGCTATCTCACTGGTTGCTCCAAAACGATTTTTGAGACTACGCAGGATACGGAGGTTATCAAACTTGTCTCCTTCAAAGTAAAGAACCGTATCAACCATATGCTCAAGTGTTTTTGGTCCTGCAAGAGATCCATCTTTAGTTATATGTCCGATAATGAAGAGTGTAGTATTAGTAGTTTTCCCAAACTCTACAAGTTTCTCGGTGATGTATCTCACTTGTCCAACACTCCCAGATGTTCCTGATATCTCATCACTTTGCATGACACTGATAGAGTCAATGATAGCTACTTTTGTAGGATTCTTCTGAAGGGTCGAAAGGATATTTTCGAGATTTGATTCTGCAAGTATTTGTATATTTTTTCCCTCTACCTTCAGTCTCTGAGCTCTTTCTGATATCTGATACTCAGTTTCTTCTCCACTGATATATATCATATCGTCTTCTATCCATTTCCCCAGAGCAAGTGTCAGGGTAGATTTCCCGATTCCAGGTTCTCCAGAAAGGAGGATAACACTCCCTTGCACGATTCCTCCTCATAGGAGATTATTGAGTTCTTTTGATTTTGAGACAATCCTCTGTTGTTTTGATTCTTTATTTAGATCGTTCATCTTTTTGAGTTGTTTCACAGAGCCAGCATTTTTTCATTTTTTCACCTTTGCTTCCTTGAATTCTTTGAGGGTATTCCAAGCTTTACAATAAGCACATTGTCATTGCCAAGTTACGGATTCATTTCCACAGTCGCTACAGAGATACATAGTAAAAAGTTAATCCCTCCCCCTTCATTACATTTCGGGTACTCCCTTTGAAAAAGGGAGAGATATAAGTAAAAACACTTTTCTTCAGTGTAGCCAATTACAAAAATTTGTAAAAATTATTATATGACTATAATCTCTAAGCTTTACTAAACTATGCCTGGGTGGTGGAATGGTAGACACGAGGGATTCAAAATCCCTTGACTTCGGTCGTGAGGGTTCGAGCCCCTCTCCAGGTACCAAATAGTAAAAAAAATAAAAAGAAGCTTCTCTCAATTTTGAGAGAAGCTTCTTTTTATAACATATCGACTACTCGTACGCGCTTGTTTATAAACTGATACAGTTTTGCAGGCCTATTAGTACTCCTGTCTTTCTCTCCTGTATCTTTGATAACACCAATAGAGAAGATTTTTTTTTGAAAGTTTCTTTTATCGAGTTTCCTATCTAAGATAATTTCGTACATCTCTTGCATCTGAGAGATACGGAACTTCTTTGGGAGAAGTTCTTTTACGATGTTAGTATATCAGAGTTTTCCTTTGAGACGAATACGAGCGTATTCAGCTATTTCTGCGTGATCATAGAACATTCTGAGTTTCTGCATCTGGGGGAATGTCACAATATCTACTTTTGTGAAATCTACCTTTGAGAGAAAATTATCTATCCCAACAAGTGCGTAGTAAGAAACAGCGATAACATGACTACGAGGATCTCTATCGATCTTATCTCAGAAAGTATAGAGTTGTTCTTTGTATACTCCTGTAATTCCTGTTTTCCTCTCTAGTATACTATCAAAGTTTTCTTCGAGGGTATATCATCTTGAAACTATTCCTCCAGGCAGAGCAAATCATTGGTGTTTTCATTCGGTTGTTTTTACTATAATGACACAGAGCTCTCCTTTATAGATTGTGAGTATGACAATATCAAGTGCGAGAACGGGAATACTGAGCTGATCATTCCAGATATCACTATGATCTTGTTCAGGAATAAGCATGAGAGGATTTATAGTTGTAAAAATTACACTTAATAACGAAGAGATTCTATAGAAAAAAACATTTTAGGCAAATAAATAGAGGTTTGAAAGATGTTTTTAGAGAATATGCCTTTTTCTTTTTCATCTTCACTTCATCCACGCATTACCCTCAAGTCAAAGGAGGTGTTCTTTGACTTCACCGTTATAGAAGAGAGCAATGATTCCACTATAATTTTTTACTCAGAGTTCTGTGAGTTGGAATGTTCCATACTTAGGATCATAGTCCATATACCTATTTTCTGAGATAAATTTTATTTCTTCAGGAAATGCTTTTTCAAGAGTCATACCAAAAGTTTTTTCAAAGCTTTTGAGGTGTATTCCTCAAGAATAAAATGATACGGCTATCATCTTTGCCATCGCAGCCTCACGAGAGAGATGGTGTGCTGATTCTAAAGGGAGTTCTCATTTTTTGAGTTTTGTAAAGTAGGGGTGCGTGTGTTTCAGGGCAGCTCCACTGTTGTAGGAAAGAGTATTATAGGGGTTGTAACTCTGTGCTCAAAGTCATACTCAGAGGTATGGAGTTGCTCTCTCTACTCGATTATGAAGATAATCACTGAGTCCATCATTGTTTTGTATTTTACTATATGTATTTTTTCCATGACGTACTTCATACCCAGCATCAGCAAGTAACTGCTTTGCTATCTCATATTGTTTCATTACTTCGTCTGCATCGACTTTTGCTGCTTTTGATTCAACATTTGTTCCTTTGTACCTCATTCGGTAGAGCGTTACAAATTCTGGATCAAGGGAAAGGGTATGTTCTATAGATGCTTGCACGTCACCAACTGTTTGATTTGCAAATCCATACATGAGGTCAACATTGAATTGCTCAAAACCAGCAATTCGGATATTTTCAGCAGCTCGTTTATTCCAAGAGAGGGAAGTACTTTCTCTCCCTATCATTTTTGTAGAAATAGATTGTATCCCCATACTGATCCTGCGTATTCACATTGCATAATACTCTTGAATCTTTTGTACATCTTCTGCTGCAATTTTTGGGGTTGTTTCTATTGATATATTCATATCATTGGGAATATAAAAAC
>JAMOOA010000057.1 GCA_027066255.1 Candidatus Altimarinota bacterium
GTCCCAGATTTCTTTTCCTCCTGCTTCGATAAATTTCTCCGCATGTTTAATATTGTAGACAATACCATCCTCTATGAGTTTTCCAATAATAAATGGTTTAAAAAGTATAAGAGCCATTTTCTTTGGGATACCACAATGATCCATAGGAAGGTCTGGTCCGACAACGATAACTGATCTCGCTGAGTAATCGACACGTTTCCCTAGAAGATTCTGCCTGAAACGACCTTGCTTCCCTTTGAGTACCTCTGTAAGTGATTTGAGTTTCTTTCTATTTGCACTCACAAATCCTGATCTATTGTTTCTACTATCCCCAGTAATAAGCATATCAACAGATTCTTGAAGCATTCTCTTTTCATTTTTGAGGATGACATCAGGAGCTCCGAGTTCGATAAGCTTCTTAAGACGATTATTTCTATTTATAACTCTTCTATAGAGATCATTGAGATCTGAAGATGCAAATCTCCCACCATCAAGTTGTATCATTGGTCTGAGATCTGGTGGAATAATAGGTAACACCTCAAGAATAAACCATTCTGGTCTTTGCCCTGATTTGAGAAGATTGGAAGCAAGCTTAATTTTCTGAAGTATTTTCTTCTTCTTAATTTGTGTTGCAATCTTGAGTTCTCTTTGATTTTTTTCTATGAAATCAAGGAGGTTGATTCTTGTAAGGAGAATTTTCAAAAATTCTGCTCCTGTTCCTCCATTAAATATATGAGGAAACTTCTCGCTGAGAACTCTGTATTCAAGTTCTCCAACAACAGCACCAACCTCGAGAGATTTCATATTTGCCTTAAGTTCATCAAACTCTGCAGTGAGATTATCAAGCTGAAGCATAAGGGCTGCTTCACCATCTCTAAACTTCTTTGGAGTGATTTTCTTCGCTTCTCTTTGAAGTTTAAGCTCATTCATTTGTCTCTGAAATTCTTTTTGCATCTCTACTTTTGAGGTCTTGTATTTTTCCTCAAGAGTTTTGATAGCTTCGTCTTTTTTGTCTTCGTATACATCTGTGATTATATAAGAGGCAAAATAAGCAACTTGTTCAAGTTTCTTGACTGGAAGATCAAGAAAGAGTCCAATCCTACTTGGAACGGATTTCATATACCAAATATGTGCTACTGGAGCATACAGCTCAATATGAGCCATCCTCTCTCTTCTCACATTTGCCTTGGTCACCTCAACTCCACATCTTTCACAAACAACCCCTTTATATCTGATTCTTTTGTATTTTCCACAGGCACATTCATAGTTTTTTCTTGGTCCAAATATCTGTTCACAGAAGAGTCATCCTCTTTCTGGTTTTTGAGTTCTATAGTTAATAGTTTCACTAATAAGGACCTTTCCATGAGAAAGTCCCCTCACTTTATCTGGAGAAGAAACCCCAATAGATATCCCTCTCAGGTTATCTAGGTTTTTTCCTCTCGTGATATCCTTTCTCCCGATTCATTTACCGATTTCTGTGAAATCGGTAATCTTATCGTTGAGGAAGTTATCAAATTTTTTATCAAACATGATGATATGATTTAAAAAGTAATATGTACGTTATAATTTTCCTGTAGAAATTATGCTTCTTTTGTATCTGAGTCTTCTTCTGCTGATTCCGGGTTTTTTTCTTTTGTGTCTCCTGTTTTAGCATCCACTGATTTTTCTTCTTTTTTTGCTACTTTCTTCTCTTTTTTTTCTTTTTTCTCCTCTACTGGTTCTTCAGCTTTGCTTTCTGCTTCTACTATTTGCTTGTATTTCTCTTCGACATCAGCTTCTTTCGCTGCAAGTTCTTCATCGTCTAGGAGGTTTACTTCGAGCCCAATTGCTTGGAGCTCTTTTATAAGTACATTAAATGATTCTGGGATGTTTGGTTTTCTGATAGGAGTATTTTTTACTATCGCTTCATATGCCTGAGTTCTTCCAGCAACATCGTCTGATTTAATAGTAATCATTTCCTGAAGGATGTTACTTGCAGCATATGCTTCAAGAGCCCATACCTCCATCTCTCCAAATCTCTGCCCACCATTTTGAGCCTTACCACCAAGAGGTTGTTGTGTTACCATAGAGTACGGACCAACAGACCTTGCATGGATTTTATCTTCTACGAGATGATGAAGTTTCAACATGTATTTTACTCATACCATTGTTCTTTCTTTGAATGGTTCACCTGTTTCTCCATCATAGAGTTGAACTTTCCCATCTTCTTCCATTCCTGCTTTTTTCATCACTCATTTTATCATATCTATTGTGATACCATTAAGGACTGGTGTTGCTACAGTAATACCGAGTTTTTCAGCTGCCATACCGAGGTGAGATTCAAGAACCTGACCGATATTCATACGAGACACAACCCCAAGTGGATTCAAAAGTATATCTATAGGTGTTCCATCTTCCATAAACGGCATGTCTTCTACTGGGACAATTCTAGAAACAATACCTTTATTTCCATGACGACCAGCCATTTTATCTCCTACTTCTATTTTTCTGGTTTGAGCAACAAATACTTTTACTTGTTTAAATACTCCTGTTGGGAGGTTATCCCCTTCTTCTCTTCTAAGAACATTTACAGAAAGTATTTTTCCTCCTTGTCCAGATGGAAGCCTCATAGAAGAGTCTTTTACATCTTTTGATTTATCACCAAATATAGCACGAAGAAGCCTTTCTTCTGGAGAAAGCTCTTGTTCTCCTTTTGGGGTAATCTTCCCAACAAGGATATCTCCTCCTTCTACATATGCTCCAACACGTACTACTCCATCAATATCAAGGTCTTTAAGCTTTGCAGCAGAGACGTTTGGGATATCGTCTGTTGTTTGTTCGGGTCCGAGTTTTGTTTCTCTCACATCCAAAGAGTATTCTTTTATATGGACTGAGGTAAAGAAATCATCATGAACCAGTTTATCTGAAATGATAATCGCATCCTCAAAGTTATATCCTTTCCAAGGCATGTATGCTACTTTTAGGTTTCTTCCAAGAGCAAGTTCTCCATTCTCAACAGCATGACCATCACAGAGTATATCTCCTTTTTTGAACTTTTGACCGTTTGAAACTAAAGGAGTTTGATGAAGTATCATATCGTGATTTGATCTCTCAAAAGTAGTAAGCTTATGAAGAACCTTTTCTCCTGATTTGTATAGAATTGTGATATGTTTTGCATCGACTCCAAGTATCTCTCCATCATCCTTTGCAACAATAACATACTCTGATT
>JAMOOA010000058.1 GCA_027066255.1 Candidatus Altimarinota bacterium
TCGGATATCAAAGATGCTCGAATATCTCGCGAACTCACAAAACTTATTAGCCATTCAATAGGTTTTTATGGAATGATAGGAGGTCAAGTGGAAGATATGTATTTCGAAAATAAAATAGAAGAACTCAGTGAGGAAATACTCTCGAAACTTCATTATAAAAAGACAGGGAAACTCATTGAAGCAAGTATACTTTGAGGGATAATTGTCTCAGGAGAAAAATGAAATATCGACACATTTAAAGATCTTTGAAGGAAGCTAGGACTAGCCTTTCAAATCAAAGATGATCTCCTTGATGTTGAAGGAACAGCTGAAGAAGTAGGAAAAAGCATCTGAGACTGAGAAGAAAAATGATTTGTGTATCTCTGTTGAGTGGAAAAAACCAGAGAAAAACTGCATATACTTATAGAGGAGTGCAAAGATATAGCAAAAAACCTCAGTTCTGAGAAAATAGATTTCTTAGTAGAGTATGTAGAAAAAAGGAGAAAATAATTATCTCCTGTTTTTCCTCTCCCCAAACCTCTTCTTCATTTTCTTAAATTGCTTCTCTCATAGTTTCTCTTCTAGTACAAGATTAAGCTGTGCTTCTTCGTCAAAGAGACTCATATCCATATCGAGTTTGTGCTCTATTTTGAACCTGTAGTCCTCATAGTTTCCATAGCTCACAGAGAGCTCTTCATCAGCAATAAACCAGACATGAGAAGCCATCTTGTTGACGAAGTATCTATCATGACTGATGAAAAGTATCGTTCATCAGTAGTTTTTGAGTGACTGCTCGAGTGATTCTCTGGTATCATAATCGAGATGATTGGTAGGTTCATCGAGTATGAGAAGATTGGATTCCTTTTGACCAAGTATAGCAAATAACAGCTTACTCGTCTGCCCTCCAGAAAGAGAGGATACCTTTTTATCTAAATCATCTTTTTCGAAGAGATAATGCTTAATAATAGCTATTAGGTGTTCGTCTGGATAATTAATTCCGTGAGCTTTGAAGTTGTCTCGAACTGTTTTATCCCTGTGTAGTTCCTCATGCATCTGAGAGTAGTAGAGTATTTCTGAGCTTTTTCCAAGTGATAGATGTCCATCGAGAGGAGGCAGGTTTCAAAGAATAGTTTTTAGAAGCGTAGATTTACCGGCACCGTTTTCTCAAACGATTCATATTCTTTGCCCCTTATAAAGGATAGCTTCTTGTATAAAAAAGAGAGCTTCCTGTCTTCCTATGAAAACCTCTTTGAGGCTTACGAGCTTATCACTCGATTCACCACTATACTCAAAAAAGAATTTTGGTTTTTTCGGAATAAATGGTTTTTCAACTTTTTCCATTTTATCGATCATCTTTTCTCGACTCTTTGCCCATCATGCTCGAGATCCAGCACGGAAACGATTTATGAGATTTTCTTGTTTTGAGATGTATTCCTCTTGTCTTTCCCATTCTTGGATCCTCTTTTTTTCGACTTTTTCTCTTTCTATAACATAATCAGAGTAGTCACTATGATACAGAGTAGGGGGCCTTTGAGGCTGTATTTCAAGTGTTTTATCACAAGTTTTGTCTAGAAATTCTCTATCATGAGAAACGATAACATACCCTCATATCCATTTGTTTTGGAGATAGCTCTCGAGCCATTCGACACTACTCATGTCTATGAAGTTTGTTGGTTCATCGAGAAAGAGTATATCAGGATTTTGTAGTAATACTTTAGCAAGAGCTATCTTTGTTCTTTGCCCTCCACTCACCTCTACGAGTTTCTTCTCTAAAAGTCCCAGTATCCCTATACCATTTGCCACTTGATGAATAGTATTTTCATAATCATATCCTCAAGAGTTATTGAGTTGTTCGAGTAGGGAAGAATATTTTTCCAAAACTTCTTCAGAAGTATCAGTTTTCATCTCTCTTTCAAGCTGCTTTAAATCAGTTTCCATTTGAAGTATTTCCTCAAAAGCCTCTCTGAGTTCTGCGTGGACGGTTCTTTCTTCATTATCAGAATATATCTGATGTAAGTACCCGAGTTTGAGGTTTCAAATATTATCTATTTGTCCTTCGTAATTTTTTATTTCTCCAGTAATTATTTTGAGAAAAGTAGTTTTTCCAGAACCATTAGGTCCTACAATAGAAAGCTTATCGTTATTATTGAGAGTGAGATTAATGTCTTTGAGGATTGTTTCTCATCAGAACTCAAGCTTTTCTATTTTTATTTTGAGGTGTTTCATTTTATTGTACTTTAGCTTATTTTAAGATAGTATGAATATATTCTACAAATATACAATATAAAAAGTGTTTATGATTGCAATTATTGACTGTGGATCAAATAGAGTATGTAACATATCACAAGTAGTTACAGAACTATGATACCAGAATCAGGTATTTCTCATGCAAGATTCACTTCATAAGAAATGACTTTATCATTGAGATTTTCAAAAATTTGACGGTATAATCATAAGTGGATCTCCAATAACTCTTACCCTAGAGAATAGGGATGCGTATATCAAACTCTTTCCATTTATCTGAAGTATAGATTCACCAATACTTGGAATATGTTTTGGTCATCAACTTATTGGTCAGACAATGTGAGCCGAATATCTTATAGGAGATTTTATAAAATGAGAGAACTCCATCAACTTTAAAAATCCTATAGATACTCTATTTGAATGAATCACGGAAACGATATTTCACGAAAACCATGAGGAACACATCACTCTTCCAGCAGATTTTATACTTCTTGCTGATTCAAAGAATTGTAAAAATGAAGCAATGAAGCATATTATAAAACCTATCTATGGAGTTCAGTTTCATCCTGAAGTTTCTGGAGAGAGTGGGAAGAAGTTATTGAGGAATTTTTTGAGACTAATAAGGAGCTAGCTCCTTACATCTATTTCTGAAATAACTTTATCCCAAAGCTCTTTTGAAGATCTGATATCTTCGATACTGTTTGTGTGTATTTTCGCTATTACATCGTCTCAAAAACTTTGCAATGCTTCAAAGAAAGGTTTTATTTTTATGGAAGAACTCTTTAGTATTCATCGGAGTCTATTATCTGTTATTTCTGTATTTTTAAAGATATTCCTCCAACTGATACTGGATATTCTTATCAGATATTCACAGTCTTCTTCTCCATCTTGCTGTTCTAATGTATGTATCATACGTTTTAAACATCTTGTATAACTTCATGAACCGA
>JAMOOA010000059.1 GCA_027066255.1 Candidatus Altimarinota bacterium
TGCAATCGTATATCATGGAACCGAAGCATTTTTCGCAACTCCATTTTCCACCCCATTTACCAACATCTTTGAAACAGTTTTTGATGTCGATTCTTTCAAAATTCTACGAAGTATTTCTTTTTTATATTGTACTTTTTTCCCATCTGAAAATACTAACGAATCAATAATTCTTGGTTTCACATAAACTCAACCATTCGCTATAACGCTATAGGCAGTAGCCATCTGGAGAGGAGTGACACTCACTCATAGTCAATAGGAGCTTGTGTAGAGCTTTGCTTTTGACCACTTTTCGTAGGGAGTTAGTGGAGTATATACTTCTCATTCAAGAGATATATCTGTTATATCTCAAAAACCAAAATCCTGAAAATACTGATGAAAAATAGACTGTCCAATTCTTTGAGCAAGACGAACCATTCCGACATTACAAGAATATGCTAAAGCGTGTCAAAAAGTGTGATATCCTAAGCATTTATTCGAAACATTACTAATTGGAAAATTATCTATCACGAGCTTTCCTACATCATTATACATGCTACTTGCAGTTATTTCTCAAATATCTACACCAATAGACACAGTGATTCATTTCATAATACTTCCTGGTTCATAGAGTCCTGATATCGCATCATTCTGATATACTCCAGCTCCAAAGTCATTTTTATACTTATATTTTATGAGCTTGTAGTCAACATATTCCTCCCTTTTAGCCGGACGAAGATAAATTTCTTTTCCATCATAATAATACTTATCTCCTCTTTCTTCATCCTCTACAAAGATAGTCTTCCCGAGTAAATCTGTTTCTGGATTTGGGTATTTTACATAGCTTACTTTTTCCAATTCGTAGACGTCTCATGGAGAATTAGGGTCAAATGTAGGATAGTTAGCCATAGCAAGAATTCATCCATCGTGAGGGTTCATCACTACAATAGTTCCTTTATTTGCTCCATACTTCTTCACTCCTTCTTCCAATATCTTTTCTACTTTTCTTTGTATATTTCTATCGATAGTCGTATATATATCGACCCCCTGACCCGAAATAGTTTCTTTATTAATAGAAATAGGATCAATAATTCTTCCCCTTATATCTTTTCTACTCACCATTTGTCCATCAATTCAACGTAAAAGTTCGTTGAATTTTCCCTCTATTCCATAGTGTCAGGCAGCATCGTTATCAAGGAATCCTATAACCTGAGCTCCTACAGCTCATTCTGGATATATTCTCTGAGGACGAGGAGTGAGTATTACAAAACCTCCTATAGACTCTTCTTCACTCAACACTCATTGTCTTATAGCCTGCCTTTCATCTGAAATCATCTGTTTAACTTCATCTGATGATGAAAGAGCAAGCTTATGAAGAATCGGAATATAGCGTAGATCTCTTTTGCGAATCATATGTTCTATATCTTCTTGTTTTTTTCAAAGTATCTCAGCAATCACTTGAGCAACGTGTTTTTGGGAAACTATTTCTTCAGGATTTACATATACATTTGTATTGTTGATATATACTCATGGGAGATTTTGAGAAAACAAAAGTGCAGACTCCTCATTCTCTATTTTGGAAGCAACCAGAACAGTGGTTACTTTCGTTTGAGATATTTTCGCTACTATATTCTCTGAAAGTAATTTTTTGATATACGTTTCACTATCCTGAAACTCTTCTATCTGGAGTTTTTTGAGGTATTTCAGGATGTTATAATAGCAATCACTCGAACTCTTGAGAGAACAAAGTTCTTTATATACAAGGTTGGTCAAATACTCTCCTAACCTCAGTTTATTTCCTTCTATTTGTGGATCTATAGCAAGATCATTCAGATCAACAGAAGTAGAAAGGACAGTCCCACTCCCTGTAGAAGAATAAATAGTTCCTCTTGCAACAGGTATTTCTACCTCTCAAACTTGTTGTTTATACGCAAGTTCATTGTAAAATTTATAGTCAAAAACAGTATAACTAAAGGCTTCTTTTAGTATAAGAAAAGCAAATATAAAGAAAAATCCAAAGATAAAATACTCTCTGGGGTACTTATCAAATACATCAAAAAACGAATCAAGGGTATGTCTCTTTTTGTGAGGATTCATAAAAAATTGAGCCAAAGTTATTGTTTGACTCAATTATAGTGAAATAGTGTTTTTTAGGAAGGGGAAATTATGCTTTTTTAATAGGAACAAACGCATATCAATCAAAAGCTGTAACTTTCTTATATTCTTTTGGATTAGAGGTAAGGCGTTTTTCTGCTACAGAGGGAGATATTCTTTTTGCTTTTGCATAACTACGAAGAGAACTTCCAGCTGCTTGGTTAGATTTGTAGTAACTTGTATATGCTCCTCTCGCACGAACCTCAACATGTCCTTTTCTTTTACGAATATTAGTTCCATACTTAGCATTCTTCCCAAAAGTTATAATACTACCGTCAGGAGCTTGACTCGGATGAAAAATACGTACTCTTTTAAATTGTCTCGATCTTGCTGTTAGAAATCAGTTCCATTTATAACCATCTCTTCAACTCTGTGGAAGTCACCTTATTCAAAATCTATTCAATATTGTTCCGACTGCCCTCCCACAAGAATTTGTTCATGTTGCTGCAGGTCATTTTTTTGTAACAAATTTCGATAGTTTTTGAGATAGTCTAGTAGTAAATCCAGTTTCTTTCTTCTCGGAAATAATATTTAACTTTTCAACAGCTCTAACAAATCTTATTCCTAATCTTCAACGTGTCTGAGGCCCTACCTGACCAACCACTGGTAATCTATTGTTTTCTTGGTACTTCGCAACAGCCTTAACAAGTGTTGGTATATTTGTATATCTGATTCAGAGAACCTTTGCTATTTCTCTTCTTTGC
>JAMOOA010000060.1 GCA_027066255.1 Candidatus Altimarinota bacterium
AAAGTTTACATGTGCAAGCTTTCCTTCTAGGAGTTTTCCGAGTTCATCTGCGAGTTTTAGGTGATCATTGACTCCGTTTATCATGATGTATTCATAAAATATCCTCTTATTTGTTTTTTCAACATATCTATCAAGAGAAGACATAAGTGTTTTGAGATCATACGTATGATCTACAGGCATGATGGACTTACGTATATCATCGTTTGGAGCATGGAGACTGACAGCGAGTGAAGTTTGAGGGAAGTCATCAGCGAATTTATTGATTCCTGGAACAATCCCACAGGTAGAAACCGTTACTCTTCTGTTACTGAGATCAAATTTCTTCTGAGCACAAAACATCTCTATAGCTGTTTTCATAACATCATAATTGAGGAGTGGTTCTCACATCCCCATAAAGACAACGTTCCTGAGTCTCTTTCATTCTGAGTTCAATTTTTTTGCTGCATACATGACTTGTTCTACTACTTCATGAAGCTCTAGGTTCTTTTGAAGTCAGAGTTTCCCCGTCGCACAAAAAGTACAGGCCATCGGACATCCTGCCTGACAACTGATACAGAGAGTCGTCCTTCCTGTGAGGTGACGCATAATAACACTCTCGATAAAAAAACCATCCTTTGTTTTAAAAAGAATCTTTGTTGTTTGTCCGTTACTGGAGGTAACTTCATTATCTATTTCGAGGGAATCATAGAAAAAATCCTCTTCCAGGATACTTCGTAGATCCTTTGGAATAGTTTCAATTTGTGAAAAATCAGAGACAAAGTTTTTATATATAGCATTTTCAATTTGCGCATATCGAAAGGCTGGTATTTTATGTTCTTTGAGTGTGTTTTTTACTTGATATTCATCGTGTATCGAATACCTCATAGTGACATCGTCGGGTTAAAGCTTGAGGATTGTATAAAAAAAAAACTCCTTGTAAAGAGTATTTACTCAAGTATTTAATATAAAATTCATTTCGAAGTATATCTACATAGAACCAGACTGCAATTTTATTGCGATTTTGTGAAAGTTTTTTATACTTATCTTCAGTTAAAGTACTTCACTTCCTTCTTTCCTAAAAAATGAAAAAAGATACTTCCGGAACATCTATCATAGAAGCTCTCGTAGTCATGCTCATTGTTATAACAGGAATTGTGTGACTTTTCTCTATATTTTCAGAATCTCAAAAACTTTCGAATTCAACAGAACAACGTATACAAGCTATACAGATAGCTCGTGAATGAATTGAAGCTTTTGAGAATATACGCGATACTAACTGGTTACTCTTCGCTGCTGATTATCAAAATTGTTGGAACGTGCGTGACTACAATCGTGATTGTTTTTGAAGAGGTCCAACAGCTGAATACATAGAACATCTTTCTCGAAGTACTATGCAAAGAGACGCTAATAATAGATGGGTACTGTCTCCTGTAATCATAACTCTTACCAACGATGAATTCACAGATTCTTGATATAGAAATGATTTCAGAGTCCAAAAGAGTGGGAGTTGATTTTATCTCCAATGATGATGAGGAATTGATTTTCTCCCTATTTTCACAAGAGAAATACTTGTGGAATACATAGATACAGGTACTCCTATATGAGCTGACAACCAAGACCAGAAAATAAAAGTCACGAGTATTGTTCAGTGGAATGATAGTTCAAGTGATGTCCCTAGGAAAATAGAGCTCGTGACAGAGCTAACGAATTGGGAGGGGTAATTCCTTAAAGATCATTATCATTATCTTCATCTCCATATATACTATTATCATTCGGTATATTCCCCATCCTTTGCTCCACCTTATCTCTTGTTGAAACAGCAGGATTCTCCTTATCAACAATACTATTAACACTATTATTAATCGTATCTTGTTTTTTTTCTCCTTCTATTCACTCTATCGTTCCCGCAAAACTATCTACCTCTTTGGTTTCGACTGACATGATTCTATCTACAAAAGTATCAAGGATTCATGTGTATTTTGCATCTCCATGATGAAGCCCTTCTACTGTTACTCATCCAGGAAGATTTATAAGTTTGGTCATATCTATTCCCCATATATTGAGTTTTGAAAGTGGTGAAGTAGAAGAGTTATATCATAGCATTTCCCTCTGATTTGCCCCTGTAGCTCTAAGTAGTCCAGAAAGAAAATCTTGAAGATTCTTTCTCAAGAGTTTTCTTTGAAGTTGCTTATTTTTTACGGGGTCTTTATCATACTGTCTATGAGGAATGGCTTCAAATTCTTTTTGTACTTCATCCCACATGAGAGGCCCCGCGTCATGCTTTGTCCAATGCCCCTGTCTCATGACTAAGAGTTGTTCACTTACCTTATGAAGGTCTAGTCAGGAAGTTCCAGCATATTTAAAAGGATCTTTCATCAAACCCTCATCACCAAACTCTGTATCTGCATCGATAAAGCCATGGAGATGGTTATAGTATTCTTTAAGTGCCTCATTTCATGGTTCGTCCTTTTCAAAGAATATGAGTTTATTTAAGTTATCATCCTTCTCTCATGTATTGAGCATATACATGATATTGGTTATATCTTCGCCAAAATCTGCATAAAAATCCTCTGTTTCTTCGATTTTATCAGCTACAGGGATAGCTGATCTCCTTTTATTAAAGATGCTTCTTGCTCTTGATCATATGTTTTTCTCACTAAACTTCCCTCATTTCTCCTGAAGTATGTCACATACCCTCATGATAGCATTATTGAGGACATTTAAGTCTTTATGATGTGAGAAAAACCTCAACATCATAAGCAGTCTTGTTTTTGCTGGAAAATTTTTGAGATCATCGGTTACACTCTCTTCGAAATCATACGCTATACCTGAAAATGCCATGACAAATGGAGCTTTGTTCAT
>JAMOOA010000061.1 GCA_027066255.1 Candidatus Altimarinota bacterium
CTCATGAAAGAGTATATCAAGAAGGGATTGTATTACAGAGACTTCATGAAATACTATAGTGAGGAAGATATTCTCAAGGCTGGGAAAGTACTCAAAAGAGATACAGACTTCTCATATAACTATGCAACGGTTCTGATGTACAAGAAGAGATATCTTCTCAATCCAAACAAAATCACCAAAGAACTTCCTCAGGAAATGTATATGTCTGCAGCCCTCTTTCTTGCCATCCCAGAAGCAGAGGAAACGAGGCTTGAAACAGCTTTTAAGATATATGAATACTGCTCTCAAGGAATGATATCTCTTCCTACTCCAACACTTCTCAATGCAAGAACGAATTATCACCAACTTTCAAGTTGTTTTAAACTCAATGTCGATGATGATCTCAGAGGTATTTATCATTCTATCGAGAATATGTCTCAGATATCAAAATATGGTGGAGGAATAGGTGTATATATGGGAAATATTAGAAGTAGAGGAGGAACTATTAGAGGAGTAAAATGAGTTTCTGGTGGAGTGGCTCCATGGATAAAAGTTATCAACGATACAGCTATCGCTGTAAACCAACTCTGAGCAAGAGCTGGAGCGATATCGGTAACGCTGGATGTATTCCACAGAGACATATATGATTTCTTGGATCTGCAAACAGAAACGTGAGACATACGTAGAAAATCATTTGATGTATTTCCTGCAGTTTCTATTCCAGATATATTTATGGAAAGAGTAGAAAAAGACGAAGATTGGACTGTTTTCTGCCCAAAGGAAATCACCGACGTTACTGGAAGAAAACTCCAAGATACGTTTGATACAGAGTTTTCAGAGTTTTATGTCGAATGTGAAAATAACAATAAACTAGAACTCAAAGAAACAGTCAAAGCCAGAGATTTATTTAAGAAATTTCTCAAAGCAACAGTAGAAACAGGGATGCCTTACGTATTTTTTCGTGATACAGTAAATAGGCTTAACCCAAACAAACATGCAGGGAATATTTACTCAACACAACTTTGTACTGAGATCTGTCAAAATACCAAAGCTCCAGAGTTTGTAGCCGAAGAAGCTGATGAAGAAGGAAATGTTATCATCAAATATAAACCAGGAGAAACAGTAGTATGTAATCTTGCATCTATCAATATAGCAAAAGTAAATGACGCAAAGACTATCGAGAAAGTAACGAATATATGTATGAGAGTTCTTGATAATGTTATCACTCTCAACTATTACCCTATCAAAGAGGCAGAACTTACAGCGATGAAGTATCGTAGTGTTGGACTCGGATTTCTCGGTATGGCTGAATATCTTGCAGTGAATAAGCTCGCATATGATAGTCAGGAAGCAAGAGACGTTGTAGATGCTCTTATGGAAAAATTTGCTTTCGAGACTATCAAGGCCTCTAATGAACTTGCTCAAGAAAAGGGAACCTACGAACTCTATGAAGGATCAGAATGGTCAAAGGGAATCATTATGGGGAAAAACGCAGCATGGTTCAAAGAACACTCAAAAATCAAAGACAATTGGTCAACACTCATCGCTTCTATCAAAAATCATGGACTCAGGTTTGCATATCATACAGCACCAGCTCCAAATACTTCAACAGCTGGGGTTGTCGGAACAACAGCAGCAATGCTTCCTATCTATAAGAAATACTTTATCGAGACAAACTCTGTGGCTCCATCGGTTATCGTTGCACCAAACCTCAATAATGATAACTTTTGGTACTACAAAGAGTATGTAAATATGGATATGAATGAAGTTATTGATATGGTTTCAGTGATATATAAATGGGTAGATCAATCTATATCGTTTGAGTGGATTATTAATCCTCAGAAAGTTTCACCAGTAGAGCTTTATGGGTACTATCTCAAAGCGTGGAAGCAAGGAATCAAAACAGTTTATTACGTACGTTCTATGAGTCTTGAGGTTGAGAGTTGTGAAAGTTGTAGTGGGTAAAAAAGATGCTCCTTTTCTCTCGCAGAAACTATGTTTAAGCAGGTTTGTCAGTTAGTATAAAACTTATAGTATATCTTATTGAAAATAAAAGATAATGAATATCTATTATCAAGGGAACCCAGGAAGCTATATGCACTCAGCCTCCATATTTATCGAATCAAATTTGAATCAAAAGATAGATCATATAGAAGGAAAACCTGATTTTAAAGAGGTGTGGGAGAATATAGGGCAAGAATGAATAGGGGTTCTAGCTCTTGAAAACTCTTATATGTGAAGTATTCATCCGAATCTTTATGGGTTTTTGTCACATGATTTTAAAATCATATGAGAGTACTATATGCCTATAAATCATTGTATTTGTTCGAAAGAAACGGATATTAAGAATATAAAAAAAGCATATTCTCAAATGCCAGCCCTTGAGCAGTGTCATAACTACCTTAAGGAGAAAAAGATTCAATCAATGAACTATAGTGATACAGCACTCTCAGCAAAACTTGCGTCAGAGACTGAAGAAAGAGGAATTGCAGGGATATGTTCAGAACTCGCAGCAAGCATATATAATCTGAATATTCTTGAAAAGGAGATTCAAGACCAAAAAGAAAATACAACACGTTTTGCTATTATTGTACCAAGAAAGTCTTCTCTTAGCTATAATCTGAAGTCAAGTAAAACAACTATACTTTTTGAAGCTCATGATGTCTCTGCAAGTCTCTATAAATGTTTGTGAGCATTTGCAAAAAATGATATAAATCTCACAAAGATAGAAAGCATGCCAAGCTTCAGGTGATCTTTTCTCAAACTCTTTTGGATTGACGCAGAAGGTACGACTAATGATCTCGATATGCAAAAGGCATTAGAAGAACTCAAATCTCTTACAAAAGAACTTCGTATTCTCTGAGAGTATTAATTTTAGATTAAAAATGAGTATAGGAAAGAGTTTTCGATGTTGATTTTATGGGTAATCCTCGTAATATTACATCATTGTACATTATATAATGAGTAACTATTTTACCTTTCAATGAAGATGACTTATAAGAATAAAGGATTCACACTGGTAGAACTTATAGTCAGTATAACGATTATGTCTATACTCGCTGTAGTTGCGTTTGTTTCTGTGAAACCATATTTATGGAATGCAAGAAATGCTGTACGTCTTGATTCAGCAGTAAAACTGACGTCGGAGATATCTACATTT
>JAMOOA010000062.1 GCA_027066255.1 Candidatus Altimarinota bacterium
ATGGTTCCAAGAGTCAAAGTAGATGCTCTTTCAGCTGAAGTCACGATAAGAGAAGCACTTGAGTACTATTTGAGGCATACTCATAGCCGTATTCCTGTCTATAAGTGACAGATAGATAAGATTGTTGGGATTATAAATATAAGAGATATCCTTAGAGAACAGCAAAATGGTAATGAAAGTAAAAAACTTAAAGACCTACATTTTAAGAAGTTCTTGAAAACTCCTATAAATCAACCTATTGATATAATGCTTGAGACATTTAAAAAAACTCGACAACATATTGCTATTGTTATGGATGAATATGGAGGAGTTGCAGGAATTGTAACGATAGAAGATATTATAGAGGAGATTTTTGGAGAAATACATGATGAGACAGATTTTGAAACAGATGAAATTATTGAAAAAGACAAAGGGACATTTATTATACACTCTACTATTCTGCTTGATGACATCGTGGATGAATTCTGACTCGACCTTGCTGATATAGGAGTAGATGAGAAAGAATTTGGATCAGAAACAGTGAGTTATATGATTACTCATCAACTTGAGAGATTTCCCGAAGCTGAAGAATACATCAGCTTCTGAATCCTTGATGATGATAGAAAAAAGACAGGAAAGAAACTCTGCTTTACTGTCATTGATATAGAAGATAGTACTATAGGAAAAGTAGAAGTAACAATAAAATAATAAAAACCCACTCTAATACTTTTCCTCGAAGGAGGAATAAAAAATATCACGAATTTCCTCTCTTCTGTCTTTATTATGAAACTTTAACATATCATCAGAGATGATGACTCAAAAGGGTTTTCAGAGTTTCTGAAAGCTTTTTTTTGTTCATGAGAGAAAAAGACTCTTGAAAATCCCCTCAGGGATATCTTGGTATAAATGGAAGAAACGTTCTTTGTAGGGAACTCCTGTATATTGTATGTAAGAGAGATTGGATTCAAATATATCCTGATATTGAGAAAAATTGCACCATTTTTTATTTTCTTTGATAAACCTATTATATGTATTATCTTTATTTATAATAGGTTTCATATAGAGTATCCAAAAATAGAGATAGATATCATTTTTTATGGCTATATTTTTGAAACTGAGAGCGTCTTCGGTGATAAAAAAAGAGAGACAAAACTTTCCTGCGTGATTATTTCATGTTTTTCTTAATCAGAGTAGTGAAAAATAAAGAGTGGTAAACACACGAACAGTCCAAAGACGATTTTTACGAGCTATGATGAAGAGGTCTATATCAGAGCCTTTATGGCAATTATTCATGGATAGAGAGTTTCAAACTCATACTAGGAGAATTCCAGGAATAAAACGAAGAAAAGATGCATGTTTATATACTTTCCTCCAAAGCTTCTCTTCGTGTTCTTGAGGCTTTTTCTTCATTTTCAAATACCTCTGAAAACTCTCGTGAGATGTTTGTGAGATTTTTAGCATATAGAAATTATAGAAAAAACTATAAAAAAAGAAACCTAGATTGGAAGAACTAGGTTATTTATCAAGAATTCATTTTATTTGAAAATTATTTTTGAGTTTTTTCTGAAAATCTAGATTCTAAATGTATTATAGGGTATATAGCCTTTATACGGATTTTATCTCCGTTTGCTATAGGGAAGTCCACGTCTTCTTTGTTTTTAGCTATTCCAAACTCTTTCATCAGATACGTTGACACCTCTCATCTATTAGAAAGGGCATGCCATCATCAATCAGCACACATATAGATTTGTTGGAATCAATTTTCTATAGCAAATCTTTGAGCGATTTCAAGTGCTGAACTACAAAAAGATCTAACATCTATATTTTTAAGGAGATTAGTGCTTGGATTGAATCCTCTCAGTAATAGAGTCTTCTTTCAATTATATTCCATGTCATATGCCATGAGATTTCCGACACATTGTTGCTTTGACTCATCTACAAAGTTTATATGAAAATGATCCTCTCTATGAAAGGATTCCACATCTCCACTCGTACAGAGTCCAGCACTTGCTTTGGCAAAAAATGATGCCTGATTCTTACTTGCATAAGCACGGAGCTTGATACTAGCAATAGAGAGTTCGGATCTATCTAGATTTACGTATTTTTTGATTTCATCTCGCAGATTTTTCTTTATATATGTAAATTGTTTCGATTTTGTGAGTATAATCTTTGTAATAATTCATATTACCCATAAGGAGTCTATGTTTTCAGGTAATGTCATTTGTAGTTGATTTGATATAGCATTTTTCTTTTTTTCTGAGTTCACAGAATTCAATAATGATTCAAACATTTTTGATGTATATCTTTTTTTTTCATGAAAGAAGTTCATTATGTATTTTTCAAGATTATCTGGAATATATACCTCAAAAAACTCTCGCATATCTTGTAGATAATTATATCTCTGTGTATCTTCTGTATTGCTTGTTCATGTTTCTAGCAATCTATGACAAAAGGCATCATCAGCAAATAGCTCATAAATTAGGTGTTCGATGCTTATTGATTCTGGTTTCAGTCTTCATATATCACATAAATTCCTTGATATATCAGTCACGGATACTGTGGCACCATGGACTCATTGGAAGGGGGAATCCAAATCACTATTAGGAATTTCTCCTCTACGCATAATTACTCCCCTTTTTTCTGATATATTTACCTCGTACCCCTCTTGTGGGATTTTATATTTTTCGAGATGATGAGAGCAATCACGAACTTTGTAAAGTATACCCCTAAGTCACTCAAGACTCATATTTGCGGGAGCATAAGCTTGATAAATGATTTCTGTTAGGAGTCCATGTCCTATCTCGCTAGAGAGGGGTACATTTTGAAACATAATTTTTCTTTGATTTTTGATCTTCTCTCATAATTGTCACATTTTTGTCTTATCGAAATTAATTTTTATTGCTTGTGTATATAAGCCAGGAGTAATAGTTCCAAATGCTTCAAGTGTTTTAAATACTCACTCCCAGTCTTGTTGTTCGAGTAGTGCTGCTAAGTCATTTTTTCAGTAATATTCACAGAGAGTATCTATAACAGTATTGAATTCATTTTGGTGTTGAGCAAGCAAGAGACGCAGGTATTGTATATGGTTTCTCCAATATTCTTTCTCAATAAATACTTCTGTATTTGA
>JAMOOA010000063.1 GCA_027066255.1 Candidatus Altimarinota bacterium
CATATTTAGCAATATTTCTTATATTCTTAAAGCTGGGGTCTTGATTCTGACTTTCGAGGAACAATCTAAGAGGAATTCTTCAGATGGGTTCTAATCATTTTGGGAATCAAGTAATTCTCCTTATAGCTCTATATTCAATAGTATTATTTTCTTTATCATGAAATACATAGAAATCTCCTTCTTCTGATCACATTTTAACATGTTCTTTATCTATACCATCTATCTCTCATTCTCCCCATTTATACTCTTCAAAATTATCTTTCTCAATGATTTGCTGTAGTATTTTTCATAAATCATCATAAGATGCTCATTTAAATTTCACCTCAAACTTTGTCTTCACTTCTTCATAGTTTTCACTTTCAGGAGATAAGTACTTACTCTTCAAAAAGTTTTCTATAGAAGCAACTAGATGCTCTTTATTTTTTAAATCAGGCATTACTAGGACATATTCTCACTTCTCACTCTTCATAAGAAATGGTGACTCTTCAGCGTTTTCTACTTCTAGATCTCCATAAAGACTCCCAGAAAAGTTTCTTCCAGCTGTTGTAGTACGCTGATTGGCATCTGCAAGGTTTGTAATTCATTTAGAACTATTTAGTTTTCATCCATCTCGTAATACCGTTTGAGTGTACTTCTTCCCACCCTCAGACTGCCAGTATTCTATAACTCATGGAGAGAGGAGAATAGGATTTTTCATTTCTTCTGGTAACTTATCAGAACTTCAAGCAATCACTTTTACCTCTCACTTTCTCAAGGCTCACATATCCAAAATGACAATTTCTCAATTATTAAAGTCTTCTGGGAGTTGTATTTGCCCATCTTCTAATTGATTTGGATAACAGCAAAGGGTATTCCTATTGTTTGATAGTTCATATCATTTTTCTTGATCCTCTCAAACAAGATCAAATACTCCAGCTAGTTTATCAGGATTTGTGGATTGAAGTAATTCTCTTTGCTCAAGTATGGAGAGCTCAGTATATATAACTTCTTCTATTGTATTTACCATAAGTATATATTAGGAATAAAAAATATTTACATATTATATATATTTTAATAAATAAGTCAATTATACGGCAGAATAGAATATGAGCTACAGATAACACAGAATATTTGCTTTTCTTTCTAAAACTGCCAGATATAGCAAATACGGTAGGATTTATCTATGAAGGACAATGGGAGCATATTCAAAATGATAGTGTGTATGAGAGAGTCAACGGAGAGCTCTTATAAAGAAAAACACATCAAATATTTGACATATATATATATTAGGGTTAATATAGATAGTACCAGCACGCAGCCCTCTCAAAAAAAGAAGAGTGGAAGTGGGAGACTGGTGATTCAAATAGGGGATACCCAAAAAATGAAACCTAATACTTTTCTTCGCAAAACCCAGAAGTATATTGATGGATCCGACGCGAGTCGAATCCTAAAAAACTTAAAAATGATTTTTACTACTGGCGAAGAACTGAGAAAAGCCCTTAGGAGGGCTTTTGATTTTGTTTCGGATTTCTACAGTAGGAATAACGCTCCACCTCGTGTGGAAAAGGTTATTTCTGCGGTATAATCTCAAGGAAGGGGAACTTTTTTAAGAAGCCAGGAAACCCCTGGCTTCTTTCGTACCTGGACTTCTAAATCAATCCATGATTCTCTAGTATTTCTGTCACTTTCTTCCCGAGAATATTTTCTATACCCTCTTTTTTGTGCTCTGAAAGACTATCAACACTTCCATAGTGTTTAAGAATCTTCTTTCTAGTAACAGGGCCAATTCATGGAATAGATTCGAGGATGTTTTTCTTCATACTTTTTATACGTGCATCACGGTTAAACGTGATAGCAAACCTGTGAGCTTCATCACGGATAGATTGGATGAGTCTAAGATGGTCGGAGTCTTTTGGGAGGAGTATTTTTTTGAAGCTTCATTGTCAATCTTCTTTCTCTACTCAGACCTCCCCTAACCCCTCCTTATTAAGAAGGGAAATAACTGCAGCCTCTTCCTCTCCTTTAGAAGGAGAGGACTGAGGTGAGGTCTTTCTCGAAACAAACAGCTCTTCTTCACGTTTTGCGAGACTGACTATTTGGAGTGAATCTATGAGTTTGAGTTGTTCTTCATCTTCTAAGCCTCGCTTGAATTCCCCTATAACTTTCGACACTGCACTGAGTTGTCACTTTCCTCCGTCGATGATGATGAGGTCTGGAGTATTTCCTAATTTGAGAAGTTCCTTGAGTCTGCGCTCCATGACTTCTTTCATAGATCAAAAATCATCTATTTTTCACTCATCGAGAGTTTTTATGTTAAACTTTCTGTATTTTGATGGATTTTTCTTTCCATTTTCTATGATACTACGACTGGCTACTGTATGGGTACCTGAAAGATGAGATATGTCGTTACACTCAAAGACAATACTTTTATTGACCTCTTTGTATCCAAGAGTTTTGAGTAACTCCTGCATCGTCTTTTTTGTGAATCATTTAGTAGAGAGTGAAGCAAGGTGTTTCTTGTGTGCGTATTCATAGAGGTTTTTATAGCAGAGTTTGAGTATGTCGAGTTTTCCTCATCTTTGAGGAACTTCTATTTGTATTTCGGATGAGATATTTGGAAGAGAAGAGGGGATTATAAAAGAAGTCTTTTTTTTCTTATAACTCTCTGCAAATCTCTGCTCTACAAAATTTTGCAGAAGTTCTTGAGAAGTTTCTTCGAGATGGCTTTCTACTTGATAGTGATAGAATCCTATAATTTTGCTGTCACGCAGCTCAATACAACCGATATACTGTTTTCAGTATTTCTCAAGGATATGTACGACATCGAAGTCACCAGAAACAAAGTCTCGTACTATTTGTTGTTCTTGCATCATAGCGAGAGACTCTATATCGTATTTGATTTTTGCTGCTTCCTCAAATTTGAGTTCTTCAGCGTATGATGTCATTTGTTGCTGAAGTTTCTGTATTACCTCTTGTATATCTCACTTAAGGAATGATTGTATTTCTGATACTTTCTCTCTATAAAATGATTCTATTTCTTCTTCGTTCAGTTTTTCCCCACCTTGAGTTTGGTTCTGAAATATATACTTATCG
>JAMOOA010000064.1 GCA_027066255.1 Candidatus Altimarinota bacterium
TCGATAGTCTTCTTAATTCGGACGCTGCTACGTTTCTGGGTATAGCTGCGATTTTCTTACTCGTGAAGTTTCTCCTCGATAGAGATATACAAAACAAGAGGCTCAAAAAAGACGGAGACTCTCAAATACGTAAAAAGAAATACGTCCTGAGTTCAGTAACGACTACCGTTTTTGTTGTGTATTTTTTATCTGTGTATTTTCACTTAGAATTTCTTACAAATATCGTACGTTTTTCTTTTTCTCTAGCACTCATATATCTCGTATCACTCTTTGCACATAGAAAAATACTGGTTCTATATGGAGAAGAAGTAGAGGTCTCAGGCCAGACATACTTCAAGAGAGGATATACAGCAAACATATTTTCTCTTTTTGTGAATGTGGTTGCGTTCCTGATCAGTATATTTCTGTGTATTCAGATATTTGAACTCAATACTTTTATACAAATAGGAGGTCTGTGGGCATGAATACTTGCTTTTATGTGATTTACAGCTCCTGTCTGGGCTATAGACATGATAGCGGGAATTATCCTCTTACACTCAAAAACTATAGAAGTGGGGAATGTGGTTTATGTGTATGAAACAGGTTTGTATGCGTGGATAAAAAACATCTCTCTCACAGAAGTAAAACTCATAGACCTCAGAACAGGGAATCCTATAGTTCTCCGCTCCAGTCAGTTTAGAAACATGACTCTTAAAAATCTCTCACAAGGAATCTCAGGAAAAACTCATAGTCTCATACGTGAAATAGATATACATATTTCTTATAAAGAAGATAAAAAAAGTGTAGAGGATCTTTGTTATGGAGCATTTGATAGTATGATTGAGGATATAAAGAAAACCAATGAAAATAACTATTTTGGAGAGGAACCCTATAAAAATTTGGAGATATCATCTTTCTGAGATGATGCTGTTTCCTATAAATTCTTCTATACTATTACGAGCCCGTTTTATATATTTAAAGCTGAAAGACTTTTGAATGAATATTTGTTAGAATCTCAAAAAAAGCATCAGATATATTTTTCTACTCCAGATCTCATCACTATAAAAAAAGAGACCGATTAATCGGTCTCTTTTTTTATCTTCTTTCAATAATTAATACTAGTAGGTTACTCAGCAAGAAGTTCATCCATAAGACCTGTTACCTCTTCATCTACATCATCTCCTTCAAGTTTCTCTTCAATGATTTCTTTAAGAGCGATAAGTTGACCAAGAATTTTATCCTTCCTTGCATCTGAGATATTTTCTTTTTCCTCGTATTTTGTAATGAGAGAATCTATCTTTCCAAGAACTTTCTCAAGTCTGTCATTTGGAATTCTATCAAGTTTACCTCCGAGTTTTTTGATAAATGCAGATCTGTATTTATCAACAGTATCCCTTCTTGCTTGTCTGAAATCGTATCTTGTACCCCTGTTTTCTTTTCTGAGATCTTCATTCTCACGAAATACGTCTTTTCTTTTTTCTACGAGTTCAAGAGCAGCTGGATTGTCCCCGAGAACTCCTTTTACTTTTTCATAATTTTCTTCAGCAAGTATTTTCATTTCCTCATGAATTGCTTCTCTCTCTTGAGATGTAGAAGCCTCTTTCATTTTATCATGAAGTTCATCTCTAGTATCTTTGAAGTCGTCACGAAGTTCTTTGAGTTCATCTTTTTGTTCATCGGATAGTTCGTCTTTTACCATTTTGAAGTCGTCTCTATGTTCCATTCTAAACTCTTTTCTGTTTTCTTTTGCTTCATCTCTGTTTTCTCTTATATCATCCATTCCTTCTCTTCTCATATCATGAAGTTTCTTTTTTTCCATTTTGTATTTCTCTTTCATTTCTTTTTTCTTCATCTTGTGTTCATCTCTTTCCTCGTCATCATTTTCACTGTCTTCGTCATGATCCATTTCATCTTCGCTATCTTCATCATCTTCACTGTCTTCATTATCGTTATCATCAGAACTTTGTTCTGTTGAACTGTCAGATGACGAATCATCATCCTCACTTGCAAATACACTGACTTGAGCAGAAAGTCCGAGTAGAAATAAACTTACCAAAAGCGCTAATAATTTCTTCATAAAAATAACTTATAAAAATAAATGTAAAATAATTTACAAGCACAAGTATACTAATAAAAAGGTAAGAGAAAGGTAAGAATAAGAGAAAATAGATATTGACTAAGGAGTCTAATTTTCCATAGATGGTTTTTCAAGAGTCAGCATATCTACCTCTCCTCAAGCTTCTCACTGGGTAATCTTGATAATATCTTTATCCATGATATGAAATCTTTTGTATGCTGTGTTATAATGATTGACCGTTGTACCAAGAGAGTTCCCAAGTTTTTGAAATGTCTCTTCATATGTTGAGAGATCCTTTTGAAGTTTGATGACGTATTTTTGTATTTCCTTAGCCTGTTGTTCTATCTGAAGAGACTTCATTCATTGAAGGACAGTTTGTAGGTATGCGTAGAATCAGCTTGGAGAACAGATAATAACTTTTTTACTAAATGCATACTCTATAAGTTTCTTAGGTTCTATATTTCCAACCTTATTGATGAATAGATCATAATACATTCCTTCGGCTGGAATGAGCATAAAAGCAAAATCAGTGGTTCACTTTTCTGGAATGATATATTTACTTGTTTCATCGATACGATTTTTTATGTCTTTTTTGAGCTCAGTTGAGTATTTTTTGATACTAAACTCATCCTCACTGACTACAAGTCTCTCATAGTTTTCATGTGGAAACTTCGAATCTATAGGAATAGTCATTCCTCCGATAAAGAGGGCTGCATCAACGATACCAATCCCTTCAATAGTATATTGGAGCTTGTATTGCTCCGGAGTAAAAACGTTTTCGAGAAGCTCTGTGAGAAAGTACTCTCCAAGATTTCCTCTTTGTTTTGGATTTTTGAGAACATTTTCGAGACCTCTGAGCTGACTCCCTATATCCTGTATTTGTTTGTTGGTTTCTCCAAGCTCTGTGAGTTTTTTTGTTATTTCTTCGATACGTTTATTGGCTTCTTCATTGATTTTTGAACTTGTCGCAAAAGTCTTGTTCATGTTGTCAC
>JAMOOA010000065.1 GCA_027066255.1 Candidatus Altimarinota bacterium
TTTTTGTGATGTCCTACCCTCGCTACCTTAATGATGGATGGCTTGCCCCTATTATCAACCTCGATAAGGTGTTCGATATTGGAATTCACATTCATCCTATTCCAACAGAAAAAATTCTTAAACAATTTAAAAAGAAAGTTGCCGAAGTGCAATCACAAATTATGGAGAGAGAGAAGAAAGGGCTTGTGAGAGATCCTATTCTTGATACTGCCTACCGAGACCTTGAACAATTGAGAGATTCACTCCAGCAAGCACGAGAAAAAGTATTTTCTGTAGGGCTCTATATTACTATTTACGGTGATTCAGAAGACGAACTCTTCAAGGTAGAAAATGAAATTCGTTCTATCCTTGAATCGAAACTCATCTACCTCAAACCAGCACTCTTCCAACAAATAGAAGGTTTTCTTACCGTTGCTCCTATTGGGGAAGATAAACTCCTCGTGCATACAAAACTCAATACAGGACCAGTTTCTTCATTCTTCCCATTCATTTCTTCAGAACTTACCGATAATAAAGGAATTCTCTATGGAATAAACAGACATAATTCTGGATTGGTTATTTTTGATCGTTACTCTCTTCCTAATTACAATTCGGTAACCTTCGCTACTTCTGGAGCTGGGAAATCCTATGCAACAAAATTAGAGATTCTTCGTACTATGATGTTTGACACAGAAGTAATTGTTATCGACCCTGAACGAGAGTATGAGTACCTCGCAGAAGCAGTAGGTGGAAGGTATTTCAATATTTCCCTTTCATCAGAACACCACATTAACCCATTCGATGTTCCTATCCCTGCAGAAGATGAGGACCCTGCAGATGTGCTCCGCTCTCATATCATTCATCTTGTAGGACTTTTCCGGATTATGCTCGGAGGACTTACCCCAGAAGAAGATTCCATCATTGATAGAGCTATTACGGAAACTTATGCTTTGAAAGATATTACCCCTCAAAGCGATTACCGTGAATTAGAACCTCCGCTCATGTCTGATTTTGAGATGGTACTCTCTTCTATGGAAGGAAGTGAGTCTCTCCTCACTCGTCTTACGAAATTTACCCACGGAACATGGGCAGGGTTCATTAATAAACCTTCTAATGTGGATATCAATAAAAAACTTGTTGTCTTTTCTATCCGCGATATGGAAGATGATTTAAAACCTGCAGCAATGTACATTATTACCAACTTCATCTGGAATGCGGTAAGAAAAAATATCAAGAAAAGGTTGCTTGTGGTGGATGAGGCATGGATTATGATGAAGTCTGATGATACTGCATCCTTTCTCTTTATGATTGCAAAACGAGGAAGGAAGTACTATCTCGGATTATCTACTATTACTCAAGATGTGGGTGATTTCATTAAATCGAAATATGGGGTCCCTATCATCACCAACTCATCTCTTCAGCTTCTTCTCAAACAATCTCCATCGTCAGTTGATGGTTTGCAAGATATATTTAGACTTACCGATCAAGAAAAATACCTCCTCATGGAATCAAGTGTTGGAGAAGGTATCTTCTTTGCAGGAATGAAACATGTGGCTATCAAAATTATTGCATCCTATACGGAAGATCAAATTATTACCTCCGACCCAGCACAACTTCTTTCTATTAAGAAAGCGAAAGAAGAGCTCAAAAAAGCACAAGGAGCAGAAAATCAAGAATTTGTTAATTGACATAAAAAAACTACTCTCGATGAGTAGTTTTTTTATGAAGTTTCGAGTTAAGTAAACAAAAAAGTTGATATTTCACTCTTTTCTCCGCTTCAAAAGATATAAACTCACGAGTAATCTTTTGAAGCGTTTTTGTATTCCTCGATGCCTCCGTAATCGTTCATCGAGAGAGCTATTGGTTCCTCCTTCAATGTTGTTGGTTGTTCTTGGTATGGTTTCATCATCTACATAATAAAAAAGAAAAGGAAGACTGTTCTTGAGATGAGAACGAACCGAACGAATACTTTTGTGAGTATACCACTTTCTTCCGGTAAGTGGGTTGATACTCTTCTCTTTGAGGAAAGAAGCATAGCTTCTTTCCCATGTTAAAAATCTTTCTTGAAACTGGAATGCTTCTCTCTCGGTATAAACACTGGAGAGACTCAAAACAATATTTCTCAAATCTTTTCCTGCTTCTGTCTTTGGTTTTCTCGTAAGTTTTCCGAGAGAAAATTTCATCACATGAAAGATACAACGTTGGTGAATAATATTACTAAATACGTCAAAAATAGCTTTCTGTAAGCCTTTTTGACCGTCTGAGACGATTGCTTTCACCTGATAACGTTTCTTGAGCAAAACAAAAAGAGAAAACCATGATGCATAGTTTTCTCTCTTCTGGAATGACCAAGCAATAACTTGTTGGGAAATATATTCATAGACAATGAGTACCACTTCATCTTTCTCAATTTCTTTTGCATCAACCACGAGAATAAGCTCTTGAGGAAGATCTTTTTGTTTTCCTTTTGTTACACGAATAGGTATTTCTGAAAACTTTTTTGTTAAGTTTTGTCTTGTGGTTCCATACTTCTCTGCTACTTCATTGAGAGAAAGATATCCTTCTAACCACTCTTGTGCAATCTTTTCATATTTCTTTTGTGTGACATCTTTTCGTTTTCTTAATTCAATACGACCACAATCCTTACAAAACCACCTCTGTTTTCCTTGGTTGTTTTTTCCATACTTTACCATTCGTTTTTTACATTTCGAACAGTGTTTTTTCTTTTGATTATGCTTCATATACCATAATCGAAGCAAAAAACCCAAGAAAACTCAATGTTTTCAATGGTTTTTGAGAAATAGTATCAACTTTTTTGTTTACTTAACTCGAAGTTTCTTATAGATGTAAAATTCTTGTCCTATCATGAAGAGATTGGAAACAAACCAATACAATGCAAGTGCGCCATTCAACATGTAAGAAAATATAGCTACCATAAGAGGCATAGTGTATTTCATAGATCGAGTAACCATTTGCATGGTATCTTCTATACTTTCTTTTTTTTCAGAAGATACTTTATTTATTTTCTCTCCTTTCAACTTCTCTCGTAGTTTTTCGGAAAGAGAG
>JAMOOA010000066.1 GCA_027066255.1 Candidatus Altimarinota bacterium
TTTAAATATCTACATAACAAAAACCGTCCTCAGGAATGTCCTTAAGTTCAGTAGCAGAGTAATAGTAGATTTATACGTCATAGTTTCGATAAAGAAATAACGTCCATATAATAGATACTGTTTTAATAAGATAAGTCAAAAGTTTTTGCATCAAGAAATAAAAAAAAGAGACTATCAAAAATGATAGTCTCTTTTTGATTTTCTCTTTCTAAAGAGCTTCATCACTCATAATTCCCCCCATTTCCATGATTACTTCTTCTTGTTCAATAGCTGCAGTAGCAATCTGGAATATCCATCCACGAGTTGCATTATCATTGTAAGTGTAGTATTTGTTATCTATAATTCCATACTCATATGCAGTCATCATGTAGTCTTCTTGCCAGTTGTCTGTTTGTTGTACTTTTTGTATTCCTTTTGACTTAAGTACCAATTTCATAGCCTCGGTCATAGTGATAAGATCATATGGTCTAAATGTCTCATTTGCAGCAATAAATTCTGCATCAAGTGCTGCTTCTATATACTTACATGGCCAATCATTTACATCTACATCTGAAAACTCTCACCTACAAGCATCTGGTATATCTCTTCCTGAAAGTTTCATCACTATCTTCATAACAGCCTGCCTTTGTATTTCGTTCTCAAGTTCATACAAGTCAGGAGCATCTGTATGATCTACAATGATTGATTCGCCAGCTAAGAAGTTTGCAGCGTCAATAGGAGACTTCATAGTATACTCATCTGAGCTAACAGCAAAAGCTGAGTGAGTAAAGAGGAACACAAGTAAAAGCGTACTCATTAACTTTTTCATAAAACATATGTTAAAAATATAATTTCTTCATTTTATCCTAAATACATCCAAAACAAAGAGAAAGAGTCTTGACTTGTATCAAGGTTCTTTTTTTATCTTATATATTGAGGAAATGATTGAGGAGTTCTTCTTCTTCTGGGCTCAGTCCTCCTCCTGTATCAGATACTTCGAATTCTGGAGAATCGCTATATGTTTTCGCTCCAGCTACAAATATCCACCCTCTTCTTGAAGAAGTATTATAGTCAGAAAAAGGAGTATCTAGTATACCTTCACTCACAGCTTTCGATACATACCCTACTCTCCAATCATCTGATTCATCTTTTTGTACTCCTTTGGCTTGCATAATCATCTTGAGAGCTTCTATCTGTGTAACACTATCATTTGGACGAAACTCTGAATTAGCTGCTATATATCATTGAGCAAGCGCTGCTTCTGCATATTTACATCCCCAATCATCAGCCGACAAATCTGAGAACCTCCCTTCACAACTGTCTGCGACTGTTTTTCATGATATATTTATCATTACTTTCAACATCTCACGACGAGTAATACTAAAGTAGACATTGTATTCAGAATTATTTTGTTGCTGTTTTATAACTCATTTTTCAGCAAGAAAGTTTGATGCAGAGAAGTAATTCTCTTCAGTACTTGCATAAGTACTTGTAAGTGATGTAACAATAGCAATAGATATAAAAAAGAAAAGTGTTTTTTTCATAAGTATTTTTTAAAAGTAATATCTATATCTCTTAACGTCAGAGAGAAAAAAAAGTGACAATTATACACGGTAATCCTCAAGATGCTTAATTCTATCCTCGAGCGCAGGATGAGAAGAAAAAAGTTTTTTGAATCCTGACTGTTTTGGTGTTGATATCTGCATTGTTGCAAACTGAGAGTTTTCTTTTCCCATCATTTGTACTTTTCTAAGAGCCTCAAGTGCTGCTATCATCTTTTCTTTCCCTACATACCTTGC
>JAMOOA010000067.1 GCA_027066255.1 Candidatus Altimarinota bacterium
AAGGGCAAGAAATCATAAAGGAAATCATCGCTAGATATCTGGTAGAGGAGCTAGCAGAAGAGATGTCTGAGTATGGTATAGTAACCGTAACTGAGGTAAAAATGAGTGCAGACCTCTCATATACGGATGTATATGTCAGTGCTTTTAAAAATAGTGAAAATTTAGTAAAAGAGCTAGCCCTTTCAGCAAAAGAGTTAGAGAGACGCATCTGCAAATCTACAGCTCTCATAAAAATTCCAAGAATACGTTTTAAATACGATGTATCTGGGGAAGAAAATTCCAGTATGTACGAGCAAATAAAGAACTTACACTCATAGTAATGATTAGTAAAAAAATCCAAAGATTTTTGAAAAATCTATTTTGAAAACAAAAAAGAAAAACAAATGTTTCTCAAAGAAGCAGGATTTCTTTATATGAGCAAGAAACATTGAAGTTCAAGAGAAGAAGAACAAAGAGTATTATAACTTTTCTTAAAAGATTTTCCATATGATTCTCAAAAAGGCTTCTACTAATATATGTAACTGTAGGTTGATTTTTAATAGTGTGATGAGCGTTTTTACTTCTTTTATGACCCTTTCTTGATGTAAAGGATGTCTACATCACTCGTGGAAATACTAATGTAAATATAGATCTCGCCTATAGGGCTATCGACTCTATACGTTGAAAAAAGATATTCTCTCTAGATAAAGGGAATATAAGAGCCTCTATTCTAAGATACCAAGAAAGTATAGATAATATAGATATAGATATATCACTTCCTAATAGCATCAGCATAAACATAACAGCATATGAGAATCTATTTCAAACGATTATTAATGAAAAGAAATATATCATAGTCGAAAACGGTGCATTCTTACCTCTCAAGAGTACATCAGAAACTCCTTATCTCAATATATATACAAACAGAGATTTTACATCAACAACTCCTGACTATAAAAAGGTACTTGAAAAAAAATACCTTCAATCTATTCTTCTTATAAAAAATACTCTTATAGAAAATATAATTCACTTACAGGTTAAAGAACTACACTATTATAGAGAAGAAAGAGAGCTTATAATAGAGTTGGAAAAGTGAGGAGATGTTATTTTTGACCTTACTAAAAACCTATCTCAACAAGTAGAGAAGCTTGTTATTTTCAACAATGAAGGAGGAGACATCACAAAAAGAAATCTGATTTATACAGATTTACGCATTAATAATAAAGTATTTTTTTGTGATGGAGAAAGTGAATTCTTTTGTAGACTCAATCTTAAGGAGATATACGGAACAAGAAAAAGTTCTCCGAAACCTACTGAATCGGAAGTTTCTTCTCTATCCCTACAATAAGCCCCTGGTGTTCTGAATCACGAAAGTACAGGGTATCTACAAGATTTGAGATAATCATAAAAAGTCCTCTTCCTCTAATAGACTTATGAGCCTCAGGAGAGTCTCATTTTTTTCACTCTCTGAGTTCTTCCATTTCTTTTGCCGTCTTTGCTTGTTTTCATGTCCCTGTATCTTGAACTGATATCTTTATTTCGAGTTCGTCAGCCCCTTTTTTCATATAGATTTCCAATCTATTTTCATCTTCATGTTTGCTCCCGTATTCGATAGCATTGTTATTGAGTTCATCCACAATAAGAACAATTCTCGTTTTCCACTTAGAATCTAGTCACATCATAGCACAAATAGTATCTACGGTATCCCTAAGCGTTTTTGCATTCTCAAACGAAGAGTTAAATACAATAGTAGCATGAAAAATCCCATCTTGTATATATGAATTCAAGAAGCTCTTTATATCTATATTTTCAGATAATTCTTGTACCTGTATGTACTGCATTTATATATCAGTAAATAATACTACCCTCAGTATATCAGCTTTTTCAAAAAAAATCAAAAAATACCCTACGAGTTTCGTAGGGTATTGAGAAAGAAGTTGTATAATTAACCTCTAACCGCTTCTTTAAGAGTTTTACCAGCTCTGAAGACAGGAGACTTCATAGCAGGAATCTTGATAGATTCTCTTGTTCTAGGGTTTACACCATTTCTAGCAGCTCTGTTAGCTACTTTAAATGCTCCAAAACCAGTTATGTTTACTTCCCCACCTTTTTTAAGTTGAGCAGTAATAATATCTATTTGAGCACCGAGAACCTTTGCAACAGCATCTTGACTGAGACCAGCGTCTGCAGCAACTGCTTTAATAAAATCTTGTTTTTTCATAACAGTTCTTATTAATTAATAAAATAAACATCCCAATTATAGCTTAGGGAAAAGGTTTTACAAGTTTTTTTTTACTTTTTTTGCTCTGCTGCAGGGAAGGAGGCTTATTTTTCTATATTTTTAGCTATTTAAAGCCAATATCATTTTTCTTAATTACTAAAGATAGAGTACTTTAATACGTTTAAATACTCCGTATTATCAACGGTAGTACGGAAATTTTGCTTATATTTTCCTACCTGTGCTGATGAAATAATCTCTGTTCTTGGTTTTGTAAAGTACGCATCTGGGGCATTTGAGATAAGGCTATATTCAGCAGAAATAGAGTTATCTGTATTTAATAGTATGAGATAGTTATTCTCTCTCAGAGAGTTCGATAAAAAGTTCTCTATTCTAACACTTGAGACAGAAAAGTCTCAGGCAGTCGTAAGTTCCTTAAATGGAACGCTCGTATTCTTATCAAAAGCTCCCTCCCCTGATATTCATCATCTAGTAGAGATGATATTCCAAGCAATATTTGCTGAAGTATCAAATCGTATGTCACTCACTCGCTGCTCCATAAGGAGACTGTCGTCTAGGTAAAATAAAGGAATAATATCAAATTTTAATGGTTCTAATATTCATTCGTATTTCTGTACCTTCGAATCAAGGCTGTAATATATCAGTACTTGATTTTTTGTAAAATTTGACTGCGAAAGAATATCCTCTGAAAGGATGATCGATTTGTTATTTACAGTATTCTCAATACCTATAGAGTATCCGTACCCTTTTTCTTTTATATTCAACAAAGCCAATTCCATCGCTCCCTCTGCCCCAGCAATTGCTTTAA
>JAMOOA010000068.1 GCA_027066255.1 Candidatus Altimarinota bacterium
TGACGCGAGAAATGCTATTACTAAAAATGATTTCGCTATCATTACAGAGGGATACATGGATACCATAGCACTTCATGAAGCTGGTTTTCTCAATACAGTAGCTGTTTCTGGGACAGCCCTCACTGAAAAGCACATACAAATACTCAAACGTCTTACTCACAAAATATACCTGTGCTTTGATAATGATAAAGCAGGAGAAGCTGCAACGAGAAACTCACTCGAACTTCTCAAAAACAAAGACCTTGAAATAAAAATAATCCTCCTCAAATGATGAAAAGACCCCGATGAGGTTATCAAAAAATGAAAAGACTTTGGGGAACTTATAGGAAATGCTATCTCTCCTATTGCCTTTTATATAGAAAAATCCTCAGTAGATACTGCCAGTCTCGACGAAAAGAAGAAGTTTCTCACAGAAATAGTTTCCATCTTGAGAAGTTACTCTAGTGATATCGAAAAAGACATGTACATCAAAGAAATATCCAAACTTCTTGATATCCCTGTTTCTATTATCTACGATGAACTCAAAAGAAACAAAGGAAGAAAAGAAGTCGTTGAGAATACCAACAAGGTTTTCTCTTTTTCTCACGAAGATACAGCAATTGCTTATATATTCTCAGATACGAAGTATATTGAGTATATTTCCGAACGTATTATATTTCCAGAGACTCTTTCAAAAGATTTAGAACACTGTCTCCACAATTTTGAAGACTTCAAAAAAGACCTTGAACTCAGTAAAAAAGAGCAATACAGAGCTCTTTCTATGAAAGTAGAAGAAGAAGAAATCACTGAAGATATACTCCAAAATTTTATCAGAAAACTCAATACAGAACTCTATAAGAAGATGTCTCTTTTAATCAAAGAGCAAATGAAAAATGGAGATGAACAAGCATTTGGGAAATATGCCCTATTTCTCCAAAAAGCAAAAAAGCATGGTTTAAAATAAAAAACATTGCAAATAGCTATTTTCTTTTTATAATTCAGCCCTGAGAACACGACTTTACGTCATCCTAATCATCAGGAAAATCTCAAAAAAACATACGTGAAATAATAAACGTATACATCAATCCTTCCCTTTCCTATAAAAAGAAGGGATTTTTCTGTAGTTTACAATAGTACCTAAATAAAAAAGATGACCGAAGCAAAGAAAAAAACAGCAGCGACAACAGTAAAAAATACTGAAAAGAAAACAGTGGCTCAGAAACAAGAAAATCAAACTTCTCAGCTCGAAGAAGTAGATCTCGATAGCCTCAATTTCGAAAAGAAAGAAGGAAAAACATCAGCAGACTCTGGTGATACAGAAAAAGGTGTGAGTTCTGAAAAAAAGGAAGAGTCTTCTGGAGAAATAGAAGCTCTCAAAAAAGAGAAAGGGCTCAAGAAAATGCCGGTAGAGAGGGATAAGGACAAGAGAAGAGTTGGAAAAGGGATGAAGAAGTTTATTGATAATGAAGTGTCTCCTGAAATGCTCGAAGGAATGCCTGAGGGAGTGCAGGAACTTATGAAAAAATGAAAGGTGGATGGGAAAATCACCCAAGACGAGCTCATGAAGGCTATTCCAAAAGCTGAAGAAAACCTTGACCTCCTTGATGATATATATACTCGTTTTATCAAACTCAAGGTAGATGTTGTTGATAGTCTTGATAAAGGAAACCTCTTCAATCAGAAAAAGAAAAAAGAAAAAGATAAGAAGAATAACCTCACTGGTTCTGTTTCTCTCTCAGAGATCAGTGATGACTCCATCAGGATGTACCTCAATGAAATAGGAAGAGTAGCTCTCCTCACAGCTGATGAAGAGGTAGATCTATGAATGAGAATAAAAGCAGGAGACCAAGAGGCAAGGAAGAAACTTGCAGCAGCCAACCTCAGACTCGTTGTTTCTATCGCAAAAAAGTACATGGGGAGAGGTCTTTGACTTCTTGATCTCATACAAGAGTGAAACGTCGGACTCTTTCGTGCTGTTGATAAGTTCGATGCGACCAAAGGGTTCAAGTTCTCTACCTATGCTACTTGGTGGATTCGTCAATGAGTTACTAGGGCTATAGCTGATCAAGCAAGAACTATTCGTGTTCCTGTTCATATGATCGAAACTATCAATAAGTTTACACATACCTATCGTAGACTCACTCAAGAACTCACTCGTGAACCTCTCATGGAAGAACTCGCAACGGAACTCGATATGGATATCAAGAAAGTACGTCAAATCATGCGTATTTCTCAAGATATACTCTCTCTCGACGCTCCTGTAGGTTCTGAGGAAGATACTTCTCTATGAGACTTCATCGAGGATGACAAAACACAAACTCCAGACGATCAAGCTAATATGAATCTTCTCAAGGATAACCTCTATGAGATGCTTGATTTCCTCACACCAAGAGAAAGAAAGATTATCATCATGCGTTTTGGTCTCGATGGTGGTGATATACATACACTCGAAGAAGTAGGAAAAGAGTTTTGAGTAACCAGAGAACGTATAAGACAGATAGAAGCAAAAACACTTGAAAAACTCAAGGAACATCCAAATGCTGATAAAATCAGATTCTTTTAATAGAGTAAAATAAATAATAAAAAGTCCCTTTTATAGGGGACTTTTTATTATTTAAAAAGTGGTGGTGGAGCTAATTGTAAAAGTGGATTATACTCTATTACAAGTGGAAATAGGTCATATATACCACTCCTAGCTGACGTACTTCCCCCATTAATAGGAGTATCTGCTGTACCATCTCCATCTATATCCATTTTTAAATACCTTCTCATATAATTTAAATCATATTTTTGAGCTTCTATAGGAGTAGAGCATACTATATAATATGGACACTTAAGAGGTGTAGACCTTGATCCTCCTATTGTATTTTCACTAAATATAGAGCCATGTATATATAATTGATTTGCAAGAGTTACCCATGGTGTATCTCCATCAAATTCTTCAAAGAATGATATAACTCAATCATTATTGCCATCAGAAGCACTCATTATAGACCTTTCAGCATACAGAACTCAAACAATATCGGTAACACTAGGATCT
>JAMOOA010000069.1 GCA_027066255.1 Candidatus Altimarinota bacterium
TTATAGAAGAATCTATTAAAAAGGCATATGAATACGCAAAAGAAGCACACAAATCTCAAGCTCGTCTCTCAGGGGAACCATACATCAACCATCCAGTAGAAGCAACAAAGATACTCTTGGCTCTTACTCCTGACATCCAGACGATTCAGGCTTGTTTTTTGCATGATGTCATAGAAGATACAGACAAGACTAGTGAAGATATCAAGAATGATTTTTGAGAGGAGGTTGCATTTTTATGCGAATGAATGGAGAAACTGACAAAAGTGAAATACAAAGGGGAAGAAAGAGCTGTGTGAAGCCTGAGGAAAATGTTTGTTGCTATGGCTGAAGATCTGAGGGTTATTTTTATAAAACTCTCAGATAGACTTCACAATATGCAGACATTGCATCACCATCCAAATGCTGAGAAAAGAAAAAGAATAGCAGAAGAAACTCTCAATATCTATGCTCCAATTGCTGGAAGACTGGGGCTTTATAATATGAAGAATGACCTCGAAGAAGAGTGTTTTAAAATCATTCATCCAGAAAAACACAGAAAAATACGAGAAGAACTCAAAGCTCTTCAGGATACAAAGAAAGAATTTAAGAAAACAGCTGTAAGAGAAATACAAAAAATCCTTGATGATTTAGGTATAGAAAATCAAGTAGATTTTCGTATTAAATCCGTGTTTTCTATACACAAGAAACTTGAAAGAAAGTGATTTGATACTGTAGCAGAACTCTACGATATTTATGGAATACGTGTTATTGTTAGTAGTGTTTCAGATTGTTACAGAGTTCTATGAGAGATTCATAGTAGATGGCATACACTTCCATACAGGTTCAAAGACTATATAGCCCTACCAAAACCAAATGGATACAGGAGTCTACATACCACTATTATCGGTTTCTTAAAAAAATATACGACTCAGCCAACAGAGATACAGATACGTACTCCAGACATGCATACCCGAGCAGAAATAGGTGTAGCAGCTCATTTTGAATATAAAGAAAAAGGGAGTAAGGTAGCTACAGAGATTAACTGGGTTTCAGAACTCAAAGAGCTTACAGAGTCTATAGGAAACAATGACTTTATGCCCTCGCTTTCTATCGATGTTTTTAAAGACAGGATTTATGTGTTTACCCCAAAGGGTGATGCTATTAATCTTCCTGCAGGATCATGCCCTATAGACTTTGCTTACTCTGTTCATACAGAGCTCGGAAATCGTATGTCTATCGCAAAAGTTAACTATGTTATAGCTCCTCTTGATAAAGAGCTCAAAAATGGGGATATTGTAGAAATCATTATTGATAAAAACAAAAAACCAAACCCATATTCTCTCTCTTTTGTAAAAACCGTAAAAGCAAAAAATAGTATTAAGGCATTTTTGAGAAAGGGAGATAAAGATACTCATAGAGATAGATGAAAGGATATCATGAATCGCTATCTCGAGAAGTCAGGAGTTCCTATATTGGATAAAGATATGACGATACTAAGAGTTCTATGAGGAAAAGAATATAATACAGAAGAAAGACTCCAGCTCCTAGAACAAGTTGGAAACTTTAGTATCACTCCAGCTTCACTTCTTCGTCGTATATTTCGCGAACTCAACATAAAGCATGATGGGAAAAACAAGAAAAAGAAGACTATCGCACAGAAGATAAAGTGATACTTTGATTCTTCATCAGAAGAACAGAAAGGAGACATAGTCATAGGTGGAGAAACTGGACTAGAGTATAAAGCTTGTAGTACTTGTTGTTCAAAATACATTCCTAGCCAGATAGTGGCACATATAAATGGAAAATGAAGTTTTACTATACATAGACGTCACTGTAAAATTCTTGATGGAGTAAATTCTGATAGACTCCTCCCTGCATTTTTAGAATGAAAAGAGGATGAAAAGATTCTCTTTAAGCTCAAATTTCACCTTACTAACAAAGTTTGAGTGCTTAAAACTATTAGTGAAGTACTCTTTTCTATGGAGATAAACATCGATGAGATACACTCAGAAAAGCCTTCAGATACTGAGACTATTATTAGCCTCTGAATCGAGCTTTTAGACTATGATTACTTGATTATCGATAGATTCATTGATAGACTCAAGATAGATCTCTGAGATAGGCTTATCAAATATGAGATAGAAAAGATTGATTATCACTAAACTGATAAAAAAACTCTCCGTTTACGGAGAGTTTTTTTATCATATATTTTTGAGATTACTTTCTGATTTCAAGCTTTTTAATGATTTCAGCATATTTTTCTGGAGATTTCTTTTTGAGGTAAGCAAGCATTTTCCTTCTCTTTGCTACCATCATCATGATACCTCTTCTTGAATGATTATCTTTTTTATGAGTCCCAAGGTGTTCCTTGAGGTTTTCTATTCTGGTTGTAAGTATTGCTATTTGAACCTCAGGAGAACCAGTATCTCCTTTACTTTGAGCAAAATCTTTTATGATTTTCCCTTTGTCGTCTTTTGTAACTGCCATGGTCGGTATTTTTAGAAAGTAAAAATGTAGCAAACCGGAAAATACACCAGTAATCTACGTGCTTTTAATTGTAGTATAAAAATGATATAAATCAAAATAAAATCTCTATTTTTTGAGAAATCACCAGTTTTTTGACAAAGTTTATTAAGATATGGTATTCTATGTAAGAATATAGTATAAATGATTTATTTTATTATGGGGTTTAATACACATTCTATCGATGGAAAGAAGTATAATTATGATGCAAATCTTGCACCAGAAATTAAGGAGTTTTGAAAGGATGGTAAGATAGATAAAAGAGAGGAAGGTAGGTTGAAAAGTATATTGAAGTATAATGAAAAAAGAGATAGAAATAAGGATATTTTAATACAAACGACAAAGCCAAAGCTAGAATTACTTAAGGAGATGGTAAAAAAAACCGTGTATGTTAAAAATCAAGTCGATAAGATTCTTTCTCTTTCAGAAAGTACTTCTTCGAAAAAAAAGACTGTTAATTCTTCACAAAAAGGCTATATATGAGAAAATGGAACTCTG
>JAMOOA010000070.1 GCA_027066255.1 Candidatus Altimarinota bacterium
GACGATACAAGATGGTCTCTCGTAGCGTCTTTATTTCTGTAAAACTTCCATCTTTTCTTAGGGAGGAACAAATGATACAAGTTCAAGATGCACTAAAGACTTTTTCGTGAAGTCTACGTATATCGACTATACTCACAAACCCTCATGGAAGAGATATAAAAGAATGGATAGAGATAGAAAATACCTGAGGAGAGACCTCTCTTTCAGGATGCTCTCTCCAAAGAGGAAGTAAAAAGTACAAATTCTGAGAAAAAGAACTCTTGAAATCCTGAGAAATAAAGAGAGTGTACCGAGTATTTTCAGGTCTTTCTCTCCCAAATGCTTCAGGAAAAATAATGCTTGTCTGTTCTGAAAAAGAGGTAGATTCTTTTTCTTGGGAAGCCAAGATAGAGGAGTGATATGTACTCGATTATAAAGGAAGTACATATCTAGATGATACTTCTATTTCTTTTTCCTCTCAAGAAAAACATAAGAAGTACCTAGAGGATGTTTCTTATATGAAAGTGAGGATTTTGAAATCCTGAGTAAAAATTTATGGAGAGGTACTTTCTCACTCAAGAGTATACCTCATCTCAAATCAATGACATAGCTTTAGTCTTATCTCAGATAAATACGGTATGTTTGAGAAAAAAATATATACAGGATTTTCCGTAGGAGATATATCTTTTGAAGGAAAGATTCAGGATGAGCATAGTATTTCTTCCTCAGTACAAAAACTTTCTTATCAGGATATCCTACATTTCTCTTCAAAAAAGAAAAAGAAATCTCAGAAGAAAAAAAAGAAGAAAAAAAAGCGTATTTCTGAGATGATATTTCCAAAAGCTTATGCAGACACTAGTGAGATTCCTGAGATCCTTTCCTTTAGAGAGAGGTATATATTTTCTTTTGGGATAGTTGTTCTGGGTTTTTCATTATTTTTGTTTGTTCTTCTCTCTGGAATAAAAACACCTCAAAAGCAGATAATAAAAAACACTCTTACTTTAGATAAAAGTGCTGTGATTCTCAATTCTTTTGCTGTGATGTTTCAAGTAAAACAGAGAGTGATACTAATAATGTAAGATTATTTCTTTTTCTCTAAATCAATAGTATACGGAAATATCATTTTTTCCTCGCTCATGATAACTTCTTCTTTGAGTGTTCATCCAAGTGTTTTGAGGTGTCCTAAGAGTTCTTGAACAAGAGCGTCTGGAACAGATGCTCCGGAAGAAACTCAGAGAGTTTGTATTGAAGTGAGAAAATTATCAGGGAGCTCATTTTTTTTGTCGATAAGGATACTGGGGATTCCTATTTTTTCTCCGATGAGTTTGAGTTTTTGAGAGTTACTACTATTTTGAGATCCTACGATGATGAGTGCATCTGAACGTTTTGCAATTTCTTTTACAGCTTCTTGCCTGTTAGTTGTTGCGTAGCAAATGTCACTAAAACCAGGGAGTTTGATGTCTGGATACTTTTTACAGATGTAGTGTATAAGTTCTTTGGTGTCATCTACTGAAAGAGTTGTTTGGTTCAGGAGTGCGAGTTTTTGTTCTTGTTTGAAATTCAACTCATCAGCTTCCTTTTTGTTTCCTACGACAAATATATTTTTGAGATCATTGTCTCTGACTCCGATAGCTTCTTGGTGATTTTTCTTCCCTATGTATATAACTTGAAAACCTTCAGAGATAAATTTCTTTGCCTCATTGTGTACTTTGAGAACTAAAGGACAGGTACTATCGATACACCTGAGTCACTTTTCTTTTGCTTGTTTTACAAAACTTGGAGCGACCCCATGAGCTGAAAAGACCATAATAGATCATTTTGGCATAGATTCTAAGTCATCACTAAAAATCACTCATTTTCTCTCAAAATACGAGACAATGAACTTGTTATGAACAATTTCGTGATTTACATAAATAGTCCCTTCAGAACTATAGGTTTTGATGATATCGTCAAGCATGCCTATAGCTCTATCAACACCAGCACAATATCAACGAGGGGAAGCGAGGAGAATATTAAACATATTTTTGAGAATTGATTATATTAGTACAAGCATTCTGTAATGAGATAAGGAATGTTGTATTTTGCTCTCTTTGCTCTGAAATAATTTGAGAAAATATCTTATTTAATTTTTCAACTTCCCTGAGACTACATTTTTGAATCTCATTCATATAATAAGAATCATTTTCGGAATTTAACCTTAAAGGTATTTCTCATGATTTTATACTTTTTATGATTCTACTATAGCTCATCGTTCCATTAAAATTAACTCATGCAAGTATATTTCCTACGCGAAAATATACTCCAGATAGAGATTCTTTTGGTATAGCTACATTTCCTGTTCATTCATGGATTTCGTGCTTTATAATTTTTGAAGGAGGATCCATTCCTTGATTATAGATTTTAAGTCTTTCTAGTATAACTTGTATCTTTATAAATCAAGTTTACTTTTTGAGCTTTCTCACTAGACTATCAAGAGATTTAAGAAACTTTTCATCAAAATAAGAACATTTATGGAACTCAGTAAAATACGCAATTTTTGTATCATCGCACATATCGATCATGGAAAATCAACTCTGGCAGACAGACTTCTCGAGATAACAGGAACGATAGAGAAACGTGACATGAAACATGGTCAGATGCTCGATACGATGGAACTCGAACAGGAACGAGGTATTACTATCAAACTCCAACCAGTACGTATGAATTGGAAAGGATATGAACTCAATATCATCGATACTCCAGGACATGTGGACTTTCAATACGAAGTATCTCGTAGCTTGGCTTCTGTTGAAGGAACTCTTCTGATTGTTGATGCGAGTCAGGGGATAGAAGCGCAAACCCTTTCAAATGTCTATCTCGCAATGGAGAATGACCTAGAAATCATCCCAGTTATTAACAAGATAGATCTACCAGCTGCGGATGTTCCAAGAGTGACAGAAGAAATAGTGAACCTTCTTGGATGCAGTCCAGAGGATATTATTCCCATATCTGCAAAAACAGGAGAGAACGTAGAAATG
>JAMOOA010000071.1 GCA_027066255.1 Candidatus Altimarinota bacterium
CTTCTGTTGTCGTCACTCCATCTGTACATTCGGCTATTTCAGCAAGGATTCCTGTTTTACACAAATTTTCATATTTCTTCCAGAAATATCCATCTTTTGGAAGATTGCTTTCTATATCATCTATGGCTCTCAGAACGCTTTCTGTAGCATTTGGTCCAAAATTTTGTTCTTTTGAGTTTTCAAGTTTTTCTATATATTCTTCTATTTCTTCGTCTATTTCAGTGAACTTTTTATCGAGGATTATTTGAGAGAGAACTTCTTGCCAGTCTCCAGCTCTATCGAGACACACAAAATCCTTGATTGAACGAGGTGAGCCATTTATATTTGCTTGTACACATGTCTGAAAATCTCATGAGTACGAGCAGTTTATCTCAGGAGTTTCTCCTACATTAGAGAAAGCACTCCCTGTAAATAGAGAAAATAGCACACATCCTGATATGATTTGTTTTTTCATAGATTATTTCTTTTTAAAGAGAAATGATACTGTTTCAGCAAGGCTCTTTCAAAACATAGAGTATCCATACTGTACACCAAGTTTTCCGGCATTTAATACTCTTGAGGTTACTTTTTTACCTTTCTTTGTGCGAGAAAGTCCAAATATAGAAGCAACGGCTCATCATACGATGATACCTGTTACCAGGCTATCCATTTTTTTCATTCATTTCTTTACTTCTGTTTTACTTTTTTTGAAAATCACTGTACTATCTGTTAGTTATAAATACTAGTCCTCTATTCTATTTATTTTAATATTTTGAGAATCAAACCTGAGTTTTGGTATACTTACAATCAAGAGATTATTTTCCATCACGGCTTTGATCTGAGAGAAGTCTAGATTCTCAGGAAGTATAACATTTCTGACGAATTTTCCCCAAAAGCACTCAGAATTCTTTATCTCTGCATACTGACTATAGAGTTCCTCTGGTTTATTTCTTTCTCCACGAAGTGTGAGAGTTGTTTTATTTAAGTATATATCTATATCCTCCAGCTCCACTCCAGCAATAGGGGCAATAATAAAAATACTGTCCTTATTATCTACTATATCTAATGCAATTTGTCCTATTTCTTCATCCTCCACACCTTGCTCTCCAGTATCTAGTGTGACTCTATGAGTATCTACTTTTTCATCATCACCAACTCCAAAGATTTTGAACATATTTTTATAGTTAAGAAGTTGAGTATATTATAAGATTTTTAGAAAAAATACAAGAAAAGTGCTTTTCTACATATCTTTAACAATTTTCTTCATATCATCCTTCAGTTCTGCGACAAATTTCTTCTTTTTTCCGTAGAGTTCTAGTTCAAGCTCATATGCATGAAGCGCCTGTCTCCTGAGTCAATAATCTCTTTTTACTTGGGTATTTATATCCTTGTTTCCATAGACACTATCTCCAATAATAGGGTGTCCTATACTTGCCAGGTGTACACGTATCTGATGTGTCCTCCCCGTTTCTAGTTTCACTCTCAGAATCGTGTATTTGTCATCTACATAGTCAATTATTCCTGCGTGTGTAAGTGCTGTTTTTGGGTTCAAAGGATTATTAGTCGTCATGCGTGTCCTATCAGTTTGGTGACGTCAAATAAGTGACTGTATTGTTATATTTCTATCTCTCACTATTCCTGCCACAATTGCTATATAGTACTTCTCTACTTCCCTGTTTTTTATAACAGTCGAAAGATGTTTCATCATACTGTCATCTTTCGCAATCATGATACACCCTGAAGTTTCTTTGTCCAAACGGTGCACTATTCCTGGTCTCTCTACACCATTTATTGTTGGAAGTTTTTCTCTACAGTGATATAAAATAGCATTCACAAGTGTTCCACTCTTCCCTTCTATCCCAGGAACTGGATGCGTGTTCATTCACGATTCTTTGTTGATAATGAGGATACTATCATCTTCATATATAACATCTATCAGTATATCCTCTGCAAGTACTTCTGAGGATTCGATAAGAACTTCTAACATAAACTCATCTCTTGGATTGATTTTCAGGTTCTTACGTATTTTCTTTGTATTCACAGTCACAAAACCCCTATCAATGAGTTTCTGAATATAACTACGTGAAAAATCTCAAAAAAGAGCTGATAGATATATATCAACTCTCTGAGGTTTTTCTATGTATGACGAGAAAGTGTATTGCATATCTTACAGTCCTAAACTTTTCTTGATTTCATCTTCTTTTGCTTTATCTTGGTCTTGTTTTCCTTTATTGATAGCTTCTGACCTGTAGAGGTCTCCAAGTTGGAGCCATTCTGATTGTTGTTTCCCAAGGAGTTTTTTGATATCATCTGGATGTTGTTTTGCAAGTTCTTTGAATTTCACTCTTTCTTCAGTAAATACCTTTGAAAGTTCGTCAAATTGGAACTGTGAAAGTGTTGGAACCGCATCTACGACTCTCTTTTTTTCCATAGTATTGAGCGAAAGTGAGTGTTTGAGAAGGTCTAGAAACTCCTTTGGAGTGACCTTTACAGCCTCCGAATGACCTTTTAAAAGTTCTAGAACTATCTTATCGACCTCTTTCTCTGTAATCTGTGGTCCAGCCATATTTGTTTGATTAAATTTAAAAATTACTAGAATTATATCTATAATTTAGATAATTCAATTTTATTTCTTTTATTTTTT
>JAMOOA010000072.1 GCA_027066255.1 Candidatus Altimarinota bacterium
AAGCTCTCCGTTCAAAGAGGTGATAATACCATTTCCAAACTTGTGATGATGGACTTTGTCTCACATATGAAAACTGGAAACATTATTTGAGACCTTAGGTTTTTTTGTGGCAAAGGTTCATACATGCTCTTCTCATGATCACATCTGAGAGAATGATGTAGAAAATCCAGTAAATGATTTTCCTCATATTATTTCTTTTTCGAGGAGATGTTCTGGTATCTCTTTTATGAATCGACTTTCAGGATTGCGGATATAGTCTCAGAAATAAAACCTCTCTTTTGCTCGAAGTAAGAAGAGCTCTTCCTCTGCTCGTGTCATAGCTACATACATTAAACGACGTTCCTCTTCGAGCTGAGTGATATCTGAAAGGGATCTGTTATGTGGAAAAATTCCATCCTCAAGTCCTGTAACAAAGACTCTTTTTTGTTCAAGTCACTTTGAGGTGTGTATGGTCATAAGCGTCACGTAGTCTTCCCTCTCATCCTTGGTATCCATGTCCGTAATAAGCGCTACTTCTTCCAGAAAGAGAGCTAGTGACTCACGAGGACTCATTCCATTGTATTCACTCGCAACGTTTTCTAGTTCTATGAGATTATCTTCTTTTGATTCTGTTTCTTCTTTAGAAAAGTCAGTTTTCAAATACTCTCTATATCTTATTTGAGATACTATTTCTTTAATCAGGTCTGAGACCCCTAGTTCATGTGATTTTTGTATGAGATTTTTATATATCTGAGCAAAGCCTCCTAATGCAACTTTTGCTGCACTTCTCAGTTCTTCGACTTCTTCAATATTATCAATCACTTGTAAATAATTGATTCCAAATTGTTCTCTGTAATTATCCAATATTTGTACAGATTTGGCTCCTACTTTTCGAGATGGAACATTTATGATCCTTTTGAAACTCACGACATCATTGGGGTTGTGAAGGATTTTTAGGTAAGAAAGTATGTCTTTGATTTCTTTTCTGTCATAGAACTTCATTCATCCAACAACCCTGTAAGGGAGGTTATTTTTGAGAAGGGCTTCCTCTATCTTTCTTGACTGGCTATTAGTTCTATAAAGTATGAGGTTGTCTCTGAGCTTTCATTCATGGTTTTTTATATTTTCGGCTATCCAGTTTGCCTCAGCTGTATCATCGTACGCTTCTGCGTAGAGGATTTTCTCCCCCTGGTTATTGTCAGTCCAGAGTTCTTTCTCAAGAGACTCCTTATTGTTCTTGATGATGGTATTAGCACTTTCTATAATAGTCTTAGTGCTTCTATAGTTTTGCTCGAGTTTTACGACAAGTGCTTCAGGATAGTCCTTCTTAAAGTTGAGGATATTTCTCATATCAGCTCCTCTCCAGCTGTATATAGACTGCCAATCATCACCAACTACAGCAATGTTTTTATACCTATCAGCCAAGAGTTTGACGATATTGTACTGTGGGATATTGGTATCTTGATACTCATCTATCATGATATACTTATATCTTTCTTGATAGAAATCAAGAATCTCAGGGATTTGCAGTAATTGTAAAGCCTTTACGAGTATATCATCGAAATCCAGAGCATTATTTGCTGTAAGTTTCTTTTCATATCTTCCATATACATCATTTACAACTTCCTTGATATTGCTGTCGACTTCTTTGCCGTACAGTTTAGGAGTAATGCATTTATTTTTTGCATCACTGATATAAAAAGCTATTTGTCTTGGAGGGTATTCTTTCTCTATGAGTCAGAGATCAGTTTTAACTATCCCCTTCATGACTGAGAGTTTATCTGATTCATCATAGATAATGAAATCTTTTTTGAGTCAAATAGCTTGTGACGCTTTCTCTGAAATAGAAGGATTTCCCAAAATTTCTTTAAGAAGGAATACTCAGAAACTATGGAATGTTCCTATATAGGGGATATGAGGGTTTCTGTAAGAGTTGGAGAGGTCCATTCATACTGCTTTTCCTATTCTTTCTTTCATTTCTGAAGCTGCCTTGTTTGTAAATGTCAGTGCCATGATGCTTGATGGAGTGATGTTTTTTTCTCCTATCATATAGGATATGCGAGCTGTAAGAGTTGCTGTTTTTCCACTTCATGCTCACGCAATAATAAGAAGAGCTCATTCTATTTTTTGAGCAGCTTGGAGTTGTTTTTTATTGAGATTCATAGTCTTTTTCCTTTAGTTTTTTTAGTATAGAAGGATTTTCAGTATCTCAAAATGAAAAAAGCTTAAAAATAACCTCCTACACTTGAGAAAATTGAGAACTCCTGTATACTTAAGATAAATAAAAAAGGAAATATATTTATGATAAAAAAGCTTACCAAATACAAAATCATGACTATTTTTTGTAAATGTGGGAAAGAACTGATAAAATATAGAAAAGGTCCTGGAAGAAGAGTTCTCAAGATACATAGAGATAGAATAGCAAAGGATTATACAGGTATCTTCTTAGATAACACTTCTGTTGCTGGAACTGATATATTTTGCCCAGAATGCACGAATAGAATAGCAACAATACAAGTTGTAAATGGAAAATACGTAAATAAACTCAATCAAGGACAACTTGGAATAATAAGAAAGTCTTAACACTAGAAAGATGAAAAAACTCAAAAAATACTCTATTATAATTGCTGTTGATGAGAAACATGGAATCTGAAAAAACGGTGAACTTGCTTGGTCTATCAAGGAAGATATGCATCACTTCAAGGCTCTTACAACAACAACGAAAAGTAAGAAGAAGAAAAATGCAGTTATTATGGGAAGAAAGACGTGGGAATCTATTCCTAAGAAGTTTCAGCCTCTCCCGTGAAGAATTAATTGTATTCTTTCATCAAGCTATGATTTTAATCCACAAGTCATAGATGATAATACTTGGGGTTTTAATTCCTTTGAAGAATGTCATAAGTACATTTCAAAGCTTAAAGAAATC
>JAMOOA010000073.1 GCA_027066255.1 Candidatus Altimarinota bacterium
GAGTCATTTATTTCACTTGCAGGAAGTAAAGCACTCAAAGACTTTCTCTTTCTTGTTGAGGGTCTAGAAAAATTGGGATATGAACATGATATAGAGTTTAGTGGGAACCTCATACGTGGATTTGATTATTATGATGGAATCATTTTTGAAATATTTGATACCAACCCTGACAATCCTCGCGCTCTTTTCGGGGGAGGACGTTATAATGGACTTGCAAGTATATTTGGAGTCAAAGAAGATATTCCAGCGATAGGATTTGCTCCTGGAGATGAGACGATGAAACTCTTTCTCGAGTGACATGGACTTCTGGAAAAGATAAAGAATACACAACAAGATCTTATTTTTATCCCTCTTCTCGATGAAGCATATTTTACTGATATACAAAACATAGCAAACTCTCTTCGCAATGAAGGAAAGAACGTCCTTGTATGACTCACTTCTCGCAAGCTCGGAAAAGCTATAAATTACGCAAAAAAGAAAGGCTGTAGTTCAATTGTGATTTATGGAGAGCAGGAGCAAAAAGCAGGAGAATATATACTTGAGAATCTTGCAACCGGAGAACAGGAGAAAATAAATTTCTCAAAATAAATAAAAATCATATAATTATTTGTATGAATATACAAACTCTAAAAAAACAGATAAAACCTTTGAGACGTTCTCCTCAAGTTTTTGTTTTGTAGTTTGTGAAAAAATTAAAAGATAAAAATTTCAGGAGAAATCCTGAAATTTTTTAATACATAATAAATTAACTATGCAAGAACCAAGATTTCTTATACAGGAACATATAGACTATATACAGGAGAATTTTGAGACACCAGTATATGTATATAGTGAAGCAGAACTCAGGGCAAGAGCTCAAGAATTTTTAGATTTCCCAAGCATGTATGGACATACCGTCAGATTTGCAATGAAGTCAAATTCTCAGAGAAATATCCTCAAACTTTTCTCGGATATGGGACTATCAATTGATGCAAGCAGTAGTTTCGAAGCGATGAGGGCCATTGCTGCTGGAGTTCCAGTTGAGAATATTCAAATCTCAAGTCAAGAAATAGGTAAAGATATGAAGGAGTTGATAGAGGATGGAGTCTTCTTTGTCGCTACCTCACTTCACCAACTAGAAGTATTTGGGAAGCTCTTTCCTGGTAAAAAATGTGGAATACGTGTGAACCCTGGAGTAGGTTCAGGAGGGTTTACTCAAATATCTACAGGAGGGAATACGTCATCTTTTGGTATTTGGCATACTAAAATAGATCAAGTACAAGAGATAGTAGAAAAATACGGAATTATTATTTCAAAACTTCATTTTCATATAGGGAGCGAAAATACTCCTGAGAGTTGGGTTGATTCTGTAGAACATGGTTTCAAGATTCTTCGTCAGATACAAACTATAGACACGTTCAATATGTGATGAGGTCTCAAAATGGCTATTATGGATTACGAAGTTTCTGCTGATCTTTCAGCTATTTGAGAAGCTCTTAATAAGAAGTATGAGTTGTTTTATGAAGAAACAGGACGCAAAATACACCTAGAAATGGAACCAGGAAAATACCTCGTTATCAATAGTTGTAGTATGCTTGTGGAGATACAAGATATTGTTGACACAGGAGAAACTTGATACAAATTTCTCAAAACAAATTCTGGAATGAATGATATGCCAAGAGTTGCTATGTATGGAATTCAAGAACCTCTCCATGTGATAAATGACTCTGATGAGTGCGAAGACTACGTGGTAGTTGGTCATTGTTGTGAAAGTGCTGATATACTCACTTCTAAGCTCTATGATCAAGAGACGATAGAACCAAGGAAATTGAGAAAAGCAAAAAAAGGAGATATGCTTGTAGTTGATGGAGTCTGAGCTTACAACAGTTCTATGAGCGTAAAAAACTATAATAGTTATCCAGAATCAGCAGAACTTCTTCTCAGAGAATCAGGAGAGATAGTAGAAATACGAGAGAGACAGAAGGTGAAAGATATCTGGAGAAATGAAAAAGAAATAGTATAGAAAAAGAACCGAGTCAATTTTGACTCGGTTCTTTTTTACTTTTGAACGACTAACTCTTTCCTAATAATACTAAATGCTTCAGGCTTCTTGGACATAGATATCCAGACTTCATATCATCCTCCATGAGCTGTTTGTATTTCTTTGGCTGTTTTTATATCAAATCAGTACTCGTCTCATTCAAAAGTGGTCCCAGACTTCTTTATACTGTGATTGATATTAGTTTTGTATATCTTTTCTACTTTTATTTCTTGGATCCCGCTCGGAGACATGACTTCTATAGTATCTCACAAGTCGAAATTGTTCTTTACCTCGACACGAACGAGTTTTTCTTTTTCATCATAGTCTCTGAGTATTCCCAAGAAAGCTTTGGTTCCAAATGTTCCGTTTCTTTCGTAAAACTGAGCATTGGAGTTTGGATTCCCAGCAAGGAATCCAGGAATATACCCTCTGTTTGCTATTCCGAATATCTCTTCAGAGAGTTTTAAACTATCATATTTTTCTCCAACCTCAACTTTTGAAACAGCTTCTTTGTAAGCTGTACCAACAGAGGCGAGATAATTTACGGTTTTATTTCTTCCTTCTACCTTGAAGCTGATGATTCCTGCATCAGCAAGTTCTTGTATGTAGTCAATAGCACAGAGATCTCTCGAATTCATGAGATAGGTTCCATACTCATCCTCTTCGATATTCATCATCTCTCCTGGACGTTCTTTTTCTTCGAGATAAAAATTCCCCTTGAGTTCTTCATAATCTTCAGGTCTCCCGGTTATTGTTTCAAGTTCTGCTTCGCTTCTTTCATCCTTAAAAACTTTATACTCCCAACGACATGAGTGAGAGCAGGTTCCTTGATTGGGATCCCTATGGGAGAGGTAGTTTGATATCAGGCATCTTCCAGAATAGGCCATACATATAGCTCCATGTACGAAGGCTTCCAGTTCTATATCTGGAACCTTTTCGTGTATTTCTTTCATTTCTTTGATAGATATCTCACGACTGAGGATGATTCTTTTGATTCCTAAATCCCTCCAAAACTCTACTTGAGCCCAGTTAGTGTTGTTTGCTTGAACAGAAAGATGTATTTCCACATCGGGATAGTTTTTTCTTACGATATTTATAAGTCCTGGATCAGCCATGATAAACGCATCAGGTTTCATAGCTACCATTTTTTTGAACTGTGCAAGAAAGGGCTTTATTTTGAGATTATGTGCATAGATATTGGCAGTGAAATATATTTTTTTATCCCCCTGGAGGTTTCGTACATATTTTGTTGCTTTTTCAAGTGTATCAAGAGTGAATGAGTTAGTCCTGGCCCTAAGAGAAAACATAGGAGCTCAGACATATACAGCATCTGCTCCATATGCAAAAGCAAATTTCAATTTTTCCATATTCCCAGCTGGCATCAAAAGTTCGAGTTTCTGTTTCATTTTCTTATAATTTAGAGAAAAAAGTATGAATAGATTCTATAGAGAGAGATGTATTTTTCAAGTTTGAGTTTTTTATATTTTTCCCTATATTATAGAGAGTTTATCCTCTAATTTTTTTCACATGCCAGAGCTTCCTTATAAAAACATCCTTCATACAAAACAATTTTCTCGTGAGGATTTGGAAACAATTTTTGAAACAGCTCGTGATATGGAAAAAATCATTTCTTGGGAAAAACCTGGGAAACTGCTGGAAGGAAAAATAATGGCATCACTTTTCTATGAACCATCAACGCGTACGAGACTCAGTTTTGAGTCTGCGATGAAACGTCTGGGATGAGAAGTGATTACCGTAAGTGACGGAGAAACAAGTAGTCTCTCAAAAGGAGAAAGTCTCGAGGATAATGCACTTATCAATTCTATGTATAGTGATATACTCGTTATCCGTCATCCTGAAGCTGGAAGTGCTGAAAAAACAGCAGAAGCTGTTGATGTACCTGTTATTAATGCTGGGGATGGAACAAACCAACATCCAACACAAGCTCTTTTGGATGTATATACTATTTTCAAGGAAAAGAAGACTCTTGATAATCTACATATCGCTATAGTAGGAGACCTCAAGTATGGTCGTACCACTCATTCACTCGTATTTTTGATGGGACTATTTGAAAATGTAAGCTTTTCTTTTATCTCTCCTGATGAGCTCCCAATGCCAGAAAAAGTCATAGACTTTGTAAAAGAAAAGAACATTCCTTACACGGAAACAAGTATATACAAAGAAGGGATTACAGATGCAGATATACTGTACGTTACACGTATGCAAAAAGAGAGATTTACAGATATGAGTGAATACGAGAGACTTAAAGATGATTTTATTCTTACACTGGATATTCTGAAAACAGCAAAAAAGGATGTTTCTATCATGCACCCACTTCCAAGAGTTAATGAAGTAGATCATGAAGTTGATGCACTTCCAAACGCAGCATTTTTTCGTCAAGCATGGAACGGAGTCCCTATCAGAATGGCACTCTTATATTTACTCTTGAAAGACTAAGTATGAAACAAAAGATATTTGATATCCTCGATTCTCTGGAGATACAGTACACAAACTACGAACATCAGGCCGTTTTTACCTGTAATGAAGCAAAAGGAGTCGATATACCAGGGTTGAGAGTGAAGAGTTTATTGCTCAGGAATAAAAAAGCTACAAACTTCTATATGGTCGTCCTTCCTGATACAAAGAGGATGGATACTAATATTATTCGTGCAATTTTTGATGATAGCAAAATGAGCTTTGCATCAGAGGAAAGAATGATGGAAAAGATAGGCCTGAAACCAGGAAGTGTGAGTCCATTTGCATTGATACACAACGAAGAGAAGGATATACAAGTAGTCTTTGATGATTCTCTCAGAGGACAACAAATATGATTTCATCCACTTCAAAACGACAATACTGTTGTTTTGCAAATGAAGTCAGTAGAACATTTTTTAGAGAATATCGGAATAGAGTATGTGTATTACGAACTATAATATTATGAAACAAAAAATCCTAAAAATCTTCTACCACTTCTTTGCTTTATGTTCTCGTTTCTATCTCTGGAGAACAAAGGCTTTAGTTATAGGGATTACTGGAAGTGTTGGAAAAACGAGTTGTCGCATGGTGGTGAGTCAAATCCTGCAGACATATTCTCATAAAAGAGTATATACTTCTCCGAAAAATTTTAACTCAGAACTCGGGATGACTCTTTCTTTTTTTCAAATAGAAGAGTACATTCCTACAATACAATGACTTCTGGAAGTAACAGGAAGGATATTTCTTATGACTCTTTTTGGGAGTAAAAAGTATGATGTTTTTATTGCAGAGTACGGTATAGACAGACCTGGAGATATGGATTTTCTCCTCAAAGTAGCTGTTCCTGATATTGCGATATTTACAAAGTTAGACTTTACCCATAGTGGTTTTTTCTATGACAAAGAAGCTCTCGGGAGAGAAAAATGGAAACTTATGCAGAGTGCGAAACAAAGGGTATATATAAATAGTGAAGATGCGTTTTCACAAAAATACAAAGAAGTGCTGAATCAAGAAGTAACGACCTTTTTTGGTGGGGATATCCAAGCCAAAGACATACATACAAAGAAACAAGAAAAAGAAGTACGACTTTCTTTTCTCTATAAAGAAATAAGCCTTAGTATCAATCTTCTATGAAGAGAAAATGCAGAATACACTTGCCTTGGTCTTGCAATACTTGAAGAGCTTGGGGATACGATAGAAGGACAACAGCAGATATCCTACGACTTTGAAATCCAACCAGGGAGGTTTACAGTGTTCACAGATAGATATGGAAACATCTGTGTAGACAGCACCTATAATGCAGCTCCAGAGAGCATGAAAGCTATTATTAAAAATACAAAAACACTTCATAAGGAACTCTTTCCTGACTATACACTCGCATACGTTCTCGGAGATATGAGAGAGATATGAGATGCAACCGAAGATTCTCACAAGGGACTATATGATGACGTCAAAGACTCGGGATTTGTATTTACAGCAGGACCAGATATGTACAAATACCTCACTCCAAAGCTCAAAGAGGAATGATATACGGGAGAAGTGTTTTCATCACTTTCTTCTAGAGAGGTCGGAGTTCATCTCAAGAAATTTCTCAAGGATTCAAAAGAAAAATACATGATTCTTTTCAAAGGAAGCCAAAATACCATTTTTATGGAAGAAGCACTTTTTCCGATACTATGAGTGAAGGATAGAAAAGATACTCCAAGACAATCAGTTGCTTGGAAAGAAAGTAAGGACGAGTTTTTTGGGATTTTATAGCGAGCGATTATCTTTGTAAGAAACAATAAGATACACTTACCTTACGTATCCATAACAAAATCATTGTTTTTTAAATTTCTTTAATGACATAGGGGATCAAGACTGTAAATCTCCAACTATACTAATAACTTCTTCTGCGGTACAAGGAAATAGGCTGTATTTGCTTTTCTTATGTCACCTAACTTTCTTTTTTACTATATCCATAGCCTCCATTATATCATTTGCATATATGTATACATTAGAGTCAAGATTCTTCCCTGCTCACATATGAGCTAAATTCATTTGGGCTTTATATATAGTTTTCTTTCCCACAATTATCTATATATCTTATAATCCCCAACTTTCACATAATTCTCTCCGTTTGGCTTTTTTCATTTTCCTGTAAATCTCTTTGAAAATACAAATATATTGAGCCCAATGATGATAAAAAATCATCCTATGAGAAATACAAGAAGTGCAGGAAATATGATAACAATGGCTCCAAATATAATAAGTCCAATTCCAAATCCTTTCATGATATATATAGTAAAAATAATAAATTAATCTTTTTCTTCTATCTCTGCCCCGAGAGCCTGAAGTTTTCATAAGAAGTCATCATACCCACGTTTTATCCAGTAGATATTTTCTACCTCTGTTTCCCCCTCAGCTATCATCCCAGCGATGACCATTGCTGCTCCTGAGCGGAGATCCCAACTATTGACCGAGTTTCAAACAAGTTCTGTAGGACCTGTTATCTTTGCTTCATGGAGATTGATAATTCTGGGTTGTCCTCCGAGTCTTTCGTATTCAACCAGCCAGTTGAGTCTGCCTTCATAGAGAACCTCATGTATACGACTTATTCCATTGCACTGAGTCATAAGTACACTAAACAAAGGCATGAGGTCTGTTGGAAATCCAGGAAATATATTGGTTTGGATATCTACAGCCTGGAGAGAATCAGCTCTATAAACACGAAGGGTATCGTCTCATAGGTCTTCCGTTTTGACTCCTGTTTGATGGAGTTTGTAGAGGAAAGCTGAGAGGTCAGCAATACGTGCTTGTTTGATATCTATGTACTTTTCTGCACACAGAGCAGCAATGATGATAAACGTTCCAGACTGAAGATAGTCAGAAATGATTTCTTGTTCTACCGATACCTTTGGAACTCCTTTTCCATGAACGATAATAGTATGATCATAACGAATATCTATCTGAACTCTTGCCTCTCTGAGGAAATCAATAAGGTTAAATACATGAGGCTCAAAAGCTGCAAGTTGTATCGTAGTGGTTCATATTCTAGAGGTTGCTCAGAGTATAAGGTTATTGGTTGCTGTTACGGCGAAATAGGCAGATATAGTAACATCTTTTGTACTCCCATCCCCTGAAAAACAGAGTTTTTCTTTGGTCTCTGTAAATACAAAACCCATTCATGTGTATCCATGTATATGTTCGTCTATTGGTCTTTTCCCGATTTTATCTCATTGAGGGAAGGGAATATTAGCTTTTCAAAAACGAGCCAGTAAACCAGCAATGAAATATATTCCCGCACGAGTTCTCGCTATCTTTGACGTGTCAATATTGTCTAAAGAGACAACCGAAGCATCTATAGTAAGAGTATCTCATTTGAAACGTATATCACACCCAAGACTTTCCAGAAAATGAATAAAGTCATGAACATCTAGTATATTAGGGATATTGGTAAGAATTGTTGTTCCTTCCAATAATAGACTCGCAGCAATAAGAGGCAAGGCAGCATTCTTACTACCTCCTATCGTTATGCCTCACGAGAGATGTCTACTTTGTTTTATTTGGAACATGATATATCTTTATAAGTTTTGTAGCAAACTTGTCTTTTTAATTAAACTAACTGTTTATTCTAAGGTATTGAGCACATCTTTGCAATTTCATGCAATATCATATTCAATGTCTCAGAATGCAATATTTACACTGCAAACAGGGAAAGAGCTCCCGCTGCTAGTAACTTTCTTTCCATTACAGGCTTGAGATTTACGGGAAGTTTTAATACATGTTTGAGAATCCCTTATGACAAAAGCTCTTCCATTAACTAACCTATCACCTTCCTCAGACTTCATTATAGAGGTTATATTCTTAATTGTATTTTCTTGAGCTTCTGCTGCGGATACTGAAAGACAGAATCAGAGTCACACTATCCCAACCGTAGTTCACATTTTTGAAAGAGCCATATTTTATGGTTATTTTTAATAACTCAATTCTAGGAAGAGGAGAGCTTTTGTCAATAAGATTTGTGTTTCAAGAGGTCTCTGAAAATAGATTGACAATAGGGGGTAGAAAAATATGATGAATACAAGGAAAAATACTTTCATAATCCCTTCACTGAACAATGCTCGAAATCAATGTAAAGAAGATGGACTTTGATGGAAAAAATACCATCATCTCACGTGTTGTGAATCTAGATGTTTCGCTCGATCTGATAGTTCTTATCAGTGTCAAAGATGAAAGCTTTGGAGAACTCTTTCTCAATAAAATACTCGATTCTATTATAGATAGAATCCATTTGCAGAGTACTTATAAAGATTTTTCATTAGCGCTGGAAAACATCAACGCATTTCTCTCTACTTGGAAAAATGAGAATGATAGTTTAAAAGGAGTTCATGCAATTTTAGGTATTCTAGAGGGAAAGAATTTTTTGTTTTCTAACCTTGGATCGTCTTCATGCTACTTAATCAATAGTCATAATGACGTTATAGAAGCTACAGAAAAGGAAGAAAAATCTAAGAATTTTGGTTTTATATCAAATGGGCAGGTAGATAATGGGGAGACTATTCTCTTAGGGACAACGCGTGTACTAGATTATCTTTCCAAATGAGATATTACAGATGGGGCAAGATTGGAAGATATAGAAGGGTTTAATGAGAATATCAAGATGATTTTTAAGTCAGAAAAACCAAAGAAAAATATAGCAATCATATCTTTTAGAAATAATGAAATCTCCTCTCAACAAAGAGATTCAAGGCTTTCGGATATTATGTATCGAGGAATGAAGTTTTTAGATAATAATGTCATAAAAACAGTTCTTGCCTATAGTATGTCTCTCAAAAAGAAAGTTCTTGCTCAGTCGAAGCAGTCAAAAAATATCTTATTTTTTCTTTGAATGATAGTATGTTCTATAATCCTTTATACGATCCTTTCAGGGTTTGTGAGTATTTCTTCAGGAAATAGAGACGCAGAAGAAGCAAAGGTGAATCTCTTGCAAGCTCGTGAATATGTGAGACTCGCAAGTGAAAATATTAACAATCCTGATATTTTTTCATTGAATATAAAAAATGGAGAAGATATTATTACAGCGATACAACAACAAGAGCTTTTCTTGAACGATGTTTCAAAGGTTCGTGATGACATATCGCTCCTTAAGAAGCAATTCAATGGGATAGAGACATTTACATCAACAGAAGATAATACCCTATATATAAGTGAAAGTATAAAGAATCCAGTAAAGATCGTGAGTGTTGCAGATAAATTATTTATAGTGACACAGGATTCTATCATTGGACCAATTATTAGTGGGCAGGAGCCTGAGATGCATGAATTTGAGAATTTTTCTTGAAATGATGTATTTATAGATGCTTCAGTTCAAAATACTGATATTATTCTTCTTACATCCTTGTGAAAAGTTGTGAACTATGCGAAAAATGGATTCTATAGCTACCTCGATGTTGAAAATCAACCAACATGGGAAGAGTCAAATATCCTTTCTTCTTATGGGCAAAACATTTATCTTCTTGGTAAAAAAAGAGACCAATTATATAGACATAAAAAAGTTGCAGGGAAATTTCAGGAGGGAGTATGATATCTAAAAGATGAAGATGCAGCCAATATTGGAGTTATTTTGAGCGTAGCTATTGATGGAGGAATATATATATTAAAAAGAGATCTCTCTCTCGTAAAACTCTTTGTTTCACCAAAATATAGACTTGAGAGTATTATTCTCAATAATCTCCCGAAAAACTATGACAGGGAAGACGACAATGAAAATATATCTATATATACGGCAAATAATCTTAATTATTTTTACATACTCCTTGGGAATAGGGTTCTTGTGTTTGAACCAAATACCTGAAGATATCAGGATGTAAAATCTATGCAATACCTCTGACAGGTAGAAGCAAGAGACTTTGATATAGAAGATTTCTTTGTAGCTGATGATGGGGAAATATTCCTTCTTGGACAACAATGACTCTATAAGCTTAAATTTGAAGTGAGTGATGGTAAACTAATAGTAAGGTAAACCCCACAAAAAGACTTCCTAAATACTAGGAAGTCTTTTTGTGAAGGGTTATTATGTCTGAAATGTATTCTTCTCAATAAACGCATCAACTTTTTTATCTAATTCTTCAGAAATGATTTCATTAGAAGAAACAAGAGTTACATCTTCGTCTTCATCAAAAGCTTGAATCATCTTCTTGAATTTTAGGGCTGTATCAAAATCTGTAATCTCAACCTCACTATCAGGGATATAGTCTATTTTTGATTCAAATATATCTATACTTTTGTCAGTAAAAAACTCTTCGACTGTATGAAAACTATCAATGTTAGTAATTATCTTGATATATCAGGCTCCTTGCACTATATCTTCGGCATCTGTATCGAATACAAGCTCCTCTATACTATTGTAGCTATGTTCTTGAGGGTCTATAAATAGGATTCCTTTTCTCTGAAATACCCAGGAAACAGCTCAAGACTCTCAAAGATTTCCTCCGTATCTAGAAAAAGTATGTCTGATATTTGAAACAGTTCTGTTTTTATTGTCGGTAATAGTTGAGACTATGAGAGCTATACCACTAGGACCATATCATTCATAGACTATTTCAAGAATTTGCTCTCCTGAAGTATCTTCACCAGTTCATTTCTTGATAGCTCTATCGATATTGTCATTTGGGACTCCTTCTTTTTTTGCTTTGACTATGGCAGCAGCAAGAGAAGCATTATCATCTGGATTTCCTCACTTTTGAGCTGCTATTGCTATAAGCTTTGCGTGAATAGAAAATACTTTTCATTTTACTGAGTTTACAGCGTTCTTTCTTGCCTGTACAACGGGACCTCTTCACATATTCTGAAGTTAGTAGATATAGAAGTATATCCTATATCTTTTTAGTATTTTGTAAAGACAAGAAAAAACTCTCAAAAAACTTTTGCCAAAAGGAGATTTTTATATACAATTTGCTGGCTTAATTTTGAAGATGCCGAGTAGGGCATTTTATTTATCACAAGAACATTATGACACAAATAGTATTAGAAACAGAAGTAAGAGCAAAAGATGAAGACGTAAAAACTCTCAGAAATGAGAATACAATACCAGCTATAGTATACGGAAAAACACAGGAACCTATTTCTCTTAAAATAGATAACTCAAAACTCTTAAGAGCTTATCGTACAGCATGAGAAAGTACTATTATCAATCTTAAAGTAGGAAAAGAAGATATTGAAGTGTTGATTCATAAGATTGATAGAAACCCTGTAACGGGAGATTTCCTTCATATGGATTTCTACGCACTTACTAGAGGTGAAAAACTTACTACACGTATTGCACTTCATTTTATCTGAGATGCACCTGCTGAAAAAGAAGGGGCTATCATTAATGAAGCTGTAAAAGATATAGAAGTAAAATGTCTTCCAAGAAATCTAGTAGATCACTTTGATATTGATCTTTCAGTACTTAAAGAAATAGGGGACACAGTTACACTTGCAGATATTGGACTCGATATAGAGAAATATGAAATAGACATGCCAATAGAAACTCCACTAGTACTCGCAGCTCAACCAGCGAAAGTTGAAGTTGAAGAGACTATAGTTACAGAAGGAGAAGAGGGAGAAGCTGATGGGGAATCATCTGAATGAGTAGAATCTGAAAATTCTTCTGAAAAAGAGTAAAAAGCTAAAACATAAAACATACTTGTAAAAAAACAGTTCTATCATATGATAGAACTGTTTTTAATTATATTATGTATTGTATATGAAAGTTGTATTATTTGGGGAATGAGATAAAACAAAGCAATTGGAAGAAAAAGTAAAAATGGTTCTTACAGAGTTAGGACTTGTAGATATGGTAGAGCTCAAGATGACTACTGATGAGGATTACAAAAAGGAGCTTGATATAAAGGAAATGCCGGCTCTCATTATAGAAGAAGAGTCTATAGATTTCAAGGATATCATTTTTGAAGGACTTGTTCCAGAAGAGGATGAGCTCAAGTCCATGTTTGTAAGTATTATCTGAGGATGATCAGAGTGAGGATGTGCTCCTGAGGGATGTGGAAGTGGTTGCTCTTGTTAAGAATTTAAGATTTTAAAAAAGTACTCCTAGTCTCGGGGGTACTTTTTTAAAATCTGTTATGAAACTGGACTTGCCTCATCACTCATTACTTTTTCTGTAACTACAGGTTCTACTTGTACAGGTTTTGCTTTGTTTTTCACTATAGTGAAGGCATTAGAGTGGAGAGATTCTCAATCTTTTCCTATATAATCTACTTTATAAACGTTGAGTCCTGTTTTTAGGTTTCCAAACTCCTCATTTGCAAAATATGCCCAATACGTTCCATACTGAGGAAATTTCCTTAACACATAGCCATTTATACTTATCTGTTTTACTATTCCAGCAGGAACTCTCCCTTCTATCATAACAACTCAGGCATCAGTAGTATAAGGGTTTTGTTTTGGGGATATGAACTGAAACTCTGTTGCGTCGAGAGAATAGTTTTCCACTTTGAAGAGGGGTTCATTTGCTGGAGCAATTCCATAATTGTAGTAGACGGTATATACTTGCTTTCCAAGAACCTCCTGACTATCATTGTAGATTTTTATAATTATATCATTTTCTTTTTGTTTTGTTGAAACAGCTTTTATTTCAAAGGTTTTATCTTGAGTGTTTATAGTGGCTTTCTTCCCAGAGATAATTATCTGAGATATATCTCCATTTAGAAAACTTCCTTTTATGTCGATAGTTTCTGTTGTAATAGTTGATTCATCTTCAAGATTTTCTATTTTTAAGAGCCCGCTCTGACTTATGCTATTTACGAGTTCTGTCTCAGAGGATG
>JAMOOA010000074.1 GCA_027066255.1 Candidatus Altimarinota bacterium
TCTTGAGTTTTTCCTCTGCCCTTTGAGCAATATCTGAAACAATGGCATTTTCTACAAAACCAATTCCAGCTGTTGGTAAAATCGTAGAAACAAACACTTCTCCAGAAAGTTTATATACGATGATATTACAAGGGAGAACAAGCCCTATCTCTTGCTCTGAGCAAAGTGCTTCATAGGCAAGAGTTGGATTACACGCTCCAAGTATCATGTAGCTCTCTATATCCTTGTCTATTTTTTTCTTCATTGCTGCCTGCATATCAATCTTGGTCAGTACTCCAAAACCTTGCTCTCCAAGACTGAGAGTTATCTCATCAATAGCTTCTTCAAAACTAAGGGAAACTTTTTTTGTATATCCGTATTTCATAATATCTAAAAAATTAATTACTAATATGTTACTCTAGTTAAATACTATTTCAATAATATCTTTGTCATTTAAAATGTAGTTTCGAAAATCAGTATTCTTTTCTCCATTTATCATAACAGAAAGTTTTCATGGATTACTTGAGTTAGGACATATATCACCATTTTTATATTTCCCTATCTGAGTTTCAGAAAAATTAATATTTGCTGCGTCAAAGAATAACCCCAGAGTTTCTACTCTGTCTTGAGAATTTACAATTCACTCTACGTGCACTTGATTATCATCATGTCCATGAAGCTTCCCATGCTGTCAACTGTCTTTAAGTTGCGATTTATCACCGCATAGATTATAGCTTATAGGCATATGCCAATGAACTTGTTTTATTCCAAGCATCGGTGCTGGTTTCAAAATAACAAGTCCCAAGAATAAAAATACTGGAACTATTGTAATCGATAACAGTATCCCGTAATCCCTAAAAAAGCCTATGATTTTTAATTTTTTCATAGCGAATGCAATAAATGTATAAAATATCTATTTAATAATAATTTTCCCTACCATATCTTGATGCCCCTCACCACAATAGTTTGCACATCTAAATTCAAATTCTCACACCTGAGATGTATCTACTTGTATCTCAGTATCTCATACAAGTTGCATTTCAGGAATAGCAATTCCATGAAGAGTGTCACTGTTTTCAACTTTAATTATCAGTTTTTCTCATTTCTTTGCCTCTATTATTTTTTGGCTAAATTCCCATTTTTTTGCAGAAATACTAATGACTTTTTCTTCTTCAATATTCTGATCAAAAGGCTCAGTAACTTCTCACGCACGTAGCCAGGCACTCATTCATCATTCAAGTTCTAGGACATTTTGAAATCACAAGTCTTTCATGATTTTTAATGTTTGGGAACTTCTATTTCCACTCCTGCAATAAATTAAATATTTCTTACTTTTATCTAAAAGGTCTAGATTGCTTTGAAAATCTGAGTTATAAAAATCTATATTCTTCGCTCATGATATAACTCCGGTCTGTTCAAGCTCTTGGATAGTTCTAACGTCTATAACGATATTCTCTGAATGAAGAAGTTCCTTTTTAAAATCTTCCTTTTTCACCCTTTTTAGACCTGATATATTTTCTAAAAAAATCTCTTTTTTCGCTGATTCAATCTGTCCAGAAGTGATATTTTCTTCTCATGAAATATTTTCTTTTACGTCACTACATGCTCCTAGAAAGAAAATTCCCACAAGAACAAGGACTATGTGTTTATAGTTCATAATTATTGTATAATAAGTAATATTAACGCTGAAGAGAACACACCTCAAGATTCTTTATAGTTGTATAATTTGCATACAGAAGTATAGCAACTGATAAGAACTTTAGTTCTAATCAGGAATAAGGAAAAATATACATAAAACCTGCAAATCCCAAATAGGAAGCAAGTGTAATACTACAAGCAGGACAACCTGAAACAAGCACTCATAGGAATCAGCCTATAACCCCTATTCATGACTTTTTGATACTAAAATATTTCATCTTGTAAAGTGTTGCCCCCAGAAATAAACCAAAAAGAAGGGAAATTATTACTGTTAAGGTCAGCTCTGTAATATAAAAAGGGTACCCTAAGTTTCCTATAATCAGTTCTTTCTCCATAAAATAATAACCAGGAAGAGCTATGATAGCTCCTCCTAATATTATTCATACTATTCCTATAATCGATGTGAAAACTTTTAGTGTATTTTGGAGTAACATAGTTTAAAACTATTTTTCTAGTAATCCATCTATTTTTTGCTTGAAGCTCTCATAAGGATATGCTCCTGGAAGTTTATCCCAATCTCCTGTTTTGTTGTTTATGAGAACATTTCCTGGTGTCCCCGTTATTCCAAAGAGAGTAGATCATTCAGTCATTTGTCTTTGTGCTTCAGCCTTAAAATCGCCACTCTCTATACAAGTGAGAAGCTTATTTTTATCAACCCCAATAGTTTCACCAAGCTCTGAAATCGTTTCTTTCGTAAAGCTCCTTCCATTTGCTTTTGATTTATCAAATACTTCATCTATAAAGCTGTAAAACATTTCTCCCCCTGCAAGGCTTCAAACACATAATGCTGCTTCTGCCTCCATTGGTGCTTGAGGATGAAAATCAAGAGGAAATTGCTTAAATATAAAGTTCACTTTTCCATCATAATTTTCTAAAACTTGGTCTATCGTTCCTGATTTATGAAGCCTTTGACAGAAAGGACACTCAAGATCGCTATATTCTACAAAGCTGATTTCAGCATCTGGATTCCCTAAAATATACGTTCCTTCTTGAGTTACCTTCTTTGCTACCTCAAGAGAAATAGTATCTCCTGTTGGAGCTGGAGTAGGAGCAGCTTGTTCTGGAGCCTGAGCTGCACTTCATCCTTCTGCTTCGTATTGTTGGAGTCCTGCTTCCACCTGACCTTTCGTTATTTCATTAATTTTCTCATAATTCGCCTTTCCTCCAACTTTATCGTACTCAAGA
>JAMOOA010000075.1 GCA_027066255.1 Candidatus Altimarinota bacterium
TTCTAATGGTGTTTTTGCAGACATAAATTTGTGGATAATATCTACATGTTCAACCCCTAGTTTTTTTGCTTGTTCTCCAAAAATATCTTTTGAAAGCTTGTCATACTTATCAAGAAGCCTCATGAGATCTCTTTTATTCTCACTTTCTTTAAGTCCAAGTATTTCGTCAAAGAATTCATTGATGAGTTGTCTATGGTTAAGTCTCAGTTTGTAACTGCCTTTTGGTGGAGAGAATGCTCTCATAAGCTCTAAAGAAAGAGTCAGTATTTCTATATCTGAGTTGAGTGATTGATCTCCGAATATATCGGCATTGAGTTGCCAGAATTCTCTATTTCTTCCTTTTTGGGGTTTTTCATTACGATAGAAGTTTGCAATAGAAAACCATTTTACAGGTTTATCTATCTCTTTGTATTTATTTGCAACCATACGAGTCACTGTCGGGGTCATCTCTGGACGAACTGCCAAATCAGATATCTCTCCAACACGATTGGTGATACGTGTCAGCTCTGTTCCTCCGACGTCTTCTCCACTTTTTGCTTTCCATATATCTGTGCTTTCTACCAGTGGTCAGAGGTATTCTTCAAATCCATAGCTTGTGCATACTTGTCTCCATGTATCAAATATATATTTTCTAATCTTGTATTCTTCAGGAAACCAGTCCGAGGTTCCTTTTGGGGGTTTTGTTGAAAGTTGCATAGTGTTGTTGTTAATATATAAAGAGGAGTATAAAGAATTATTATACTTCTCAAAAAGGAATTGTTAGAGTTCTGTAAGTGCCTTTTTTATTTTTTCTAAGAAATATGTAAATGTTTCATTTTGACTTGCTGAGAAATCAACGTTTGCATATATATCTGTACTTACTTTTCTAGTGAGTTCTCCATCTCATGGAGAGAGTAATCACAGTTGATCTAGGCTCATTCATGTCTGGACTATTTCCCATCCGGCAATATTTTCTGGAGTTCTTGAAGACATTTCTTTTACCGTAGTATCTGGTGAGTTAGAGTATTCTATTTTTTTGCGAAAAGCTAAAAGAAGTTCCCTTACTCGAATATCCTCAGGACTATCTTCAATAGCATCTTTCCCTCTATCGAAATCATTCTTATAATATTCTCTCAAGACTTGTTCAAAATATCTGGGTGATTTTGTATAGATTTTATCTATCTGTTCTAGGGAAAATCATTCTCATGAAGTATTTATATATCGAAGTTCACAAGTTCCTATACCTGTTTCTAAAATGGATTGTATCATATCCCTACTATCAAATACCTCTTCTCCTAAATCACTCCCTACCCAACTAAGAGGAGTAAATTTAGATTGTCTTTCAAAATCTTGTACTCCCTTGACTCAAATAATACTCGCAATAACTTCATTTGGACTATCCAAAACTAAAAGAGTGCGAGAGTATGGTTCATATAACATATCAAATCCTGCTTGTTCCAGCACAGGACGTATACTGTTTCTTGACTGTCCTTCATCAAGAACAGCTGTTTTTTGTGATGTAATTTGTAACATATTCATGGTAATAATCTTATAATTTAAAAGTAAAAAATCCCAGAGATGGCTCTTGGGATAAAAGTTCGCACTGAAAATATCACCAAGGATTAATGGCCTTCGTGGTGTCTTGCGTAAATTGATTTGATAGAAATCATGCTGTACAATTAGGAACTAAAAAAACTGCTTTCTTTCGAAAACAGTTTTTTTATATATTTTTTAAAAAGTTCTTTATCCTCTAAAAATACACGTAAAAATCGTCTTCGATTCTTGCGCGTGATGATGAGTGAATGTAAATATGTTTGTATTCATAATTTGAATTATAGGAATATTTCTCTTTTATCAAGTTTTAGATAAAAAATTATACTTTACCATGTACTTCTATCCCTCTTCTTTCTTTCGAAAACTCAGAGCCTCAAGTATATGCTCAGGAAGTATATTGGAACTCTCTGAAAGATCCGCAATCGTTCTACTGAGCTTGAGAATACGATAGTAACTACGAGCAGAGAGATTGAGCGAGGACACTGCTTCTTTGAGAATACTATCTGCTTCATCACAAAGTTGGCAATGAGTATTGATTTCTTGAGTTTTCATTTCTGCATTACAAGAGACCTTGGTGTTTTCAAACCTCATATGTTGAATCATTCTGGCATCTTCGACTCTTTTCTTGATTTCTAGAGAAGTTTCTTTTCCTGAATAGTCATTATTTATCTTAAATTCCTTGGTTTTTACTTTTGGAACTTCGATAAATATATCGATTCTATCTATGAGAGGGCCTGAAAGTCTCGATCTGTAGTTTTTTACCTGATTATGACTACAGGTACAATCCTTGTCTGGGTCTGAGAGGTACCCACATGGGCATGGATTCATCGCTCCTACCAGAGAGAAATTTGCAGGATACGTATAGCTCGCATTGACACGAGTCACGTTGATGATACCGTCTTCAAGTGGTTGACGAAGGACTTCGAGAACATTTTTTTGAAACTCTAAGACTTCATCCAGAAAAAGAACTCATTTATGAGCAAGACTAATCTCTCCAGGTTTTGCGTTTGCTCCTCCTCCTATGATACTCACCGAACTCGCTGTATGATGAATACTACGAAATGGACGACGTTTAATAATAGGATTTTCATTACTCAAAAGCCCTGAGATAGAATATATCTTGGATATCTCAATCGCTTCATCCAGAGTCAGATCAGGAAGTATCGTTGAAAATGCTCGTGCAAGCATGGTCTTTCCACTTCCTGGAGGACCATCCATCATGATGTTATGTCCTCATGCAGCAGCTATCTCGAGTGCGCGTTTTGCAAATCATTGTCCTATAACGTAT
>JAMOOA010000076.1 GCA_027066255.1 Candidatus Altimarinota bacterium
GAAAAGAGTCCAAGCGTTTAATAAAGCTGAAAATAAAAAAAGAGATAGCTATAACAAAGCAGCTAATAGCTTTGATTGGAATGAGTTCGAAAGAAAAGAGCAAGAATTTTACCAAGATCAACTGGAAAGAGGAAGAGAAGTAAAAAGAGTCAATAAGTATTTTGATTCACTCAAGAACACAAAGAAAGTACAGGTGAAGAAAAAAGTACATAATAAAGTATATTTCTTTTATATGGATTAATCTTTTTACCGTTTTTCTATGTTAGAAAAAATCTACACGCTTAACTTGATTATTTTCCTTGGAGGAATAATTCTTTTTTCGATTTTAGAGTACTTCTTTGCTTTTCGTAGATATACTGACAAGAAAATACAAAGATGGTGAGAAAACATGTTTCTTACTTTCCTCAACACTCTTATTATTCGAATTTTCTTCATTGTTACACCTTTATCGGTAGCGTTTTACGTGCAAGAACACTCCATAGGTATATTTCACATACTTGGAATCCCAGGAATAATAGGAGGAGTTATTGCATTTTTTCTTCTAGAGATGATTGTCTATGGAGAACATGTACTTTTTCACAAGGTTCCATTCCTCTGGAAAATCCACAAGGTACATCATAGTGATCTCGATATGGATTTCTCAACAGCTCTGAGGTTTCACCTTTTTGAGAGTATTTTCTCAGTTATTACCAAGATAATTGTAATACTTGTGCTTTGAGCTCCAGTTCTCAGTGTTATTTTATTTGAGATTATCCTCAATTTTTCAGCGATGTTTAATCATAGTAATTTCAATCTCCCCAAAAAATGGGATAGATTGATATCAAAGATTATCGTGACTCCAAAATTTCACGAAATACATCACTCACAGATTATGAAAGACTCACAATCAAATTATGGTTTCTTTCTTTCTGTTTGGGATTATGTATTTAAAACGTATGAAACTCATGATAAGAAAGTTGCTCGTTTGGGTCTTTCTGGTCAAAAAGAGAGGTATAACCTCAAGAAGCTTTTACTACTCAAAGTAGAAGATTAGTTATTTTTTCCAGAGAACAATCTTCTTCACAACAAGGACTTTCATTACCATCCATAGACCTATAAGTATAAGAGCTCATAGGTTTTCTTCTTTGTTTATAAAATAGATATGTACTCCTCAGAATACAAACATAAAATATGATAGTCTTTGAATAAGTTTCCAACGTTTTTTGAGGAGTTTTATTGCGAGATTATTTGAAGTTAGTAAGAGAGGAATACTCGTTAGTCCTCCTAGTAATCACCAAAATATAAAAGTATTTGGCTTCGTAAAGGACATGAGACTGATATCCCATCAAACCATATAAGCACCAACCCCATGAGCAAGAATGAGACTTCCACAGATAATTCCAAGTTGTCTTCTTAGTGGAAGTATTTTTCAGATCCAAGGGAGCTTTGGAAAGAGGGAATGTACAGGACTCAAGAACATTATAAGCATAAGAAGCTTCCAACCATTTTCTCAGAATATTTTGTATTCATTTGGAAATAAGAAGACAAGAAGTGAACTAAGAGCCAAGTATGAACCATATTTTCTAAAGTACTGTAAAATAATATTCATACTCTTTTTTGTGAAATAATCTCTTTCTAGTATAGTAAAAATGTATTTTCTCAAAAACTTTTTATGTGGGCAATTTTTTTCCTGATCATTCTCATTCCTTTAGCTATTTGAGGACTTTCTTTTGCTCCTTGGTCTCCAACTCATTACTCTGACATCAAGCGACTTCAGAAGATATTGAAGTGTAAGAAATGACAAAGATTCCTTGAGTTTGGTTGTGGAGATGCGCGTGTGTGTCATTCTATTGCGAAGCACAATCCTAAAATAGAAGTAGTGGGAGTAGAGTTAGCCTATCCTATATACTTCATAGCAAAATTGAAGCAACTACTCCATCCTCTTCCAAATCTCAAAATAGAACTTGGAAGTGGTTTCAAGAAAGATTTCTGAGATTTTGATATTATATATATGTATGGAATGCCGGATGCTATTGCAAAAAAAATCCTTCCAAAATTTTGGAAAGAAGCGAAGAAATGAACGAAGCTTATTTCTTATGTATTTTCATTTAAAGATATAGAAGGAAATATCAAGAACCATGAAAAGAAAAATAAAAAGACGATACATGTTCTGACAAAATAGTTTGAAATAAGGAAGAGAGTCATAATATAAGGAAGAGAGTCATAATATAAGAGTGTTATTTATTTTTTATCTAAAAGGCATATGTTTAAAAAAATAGTTGTAGGAGTTGTAGTATTTTTTCTGAGTTTTGGTTCGCTTTTCTCTTATGAACAATATAGAAATAATGGAAAGGTCACTTACTATAAAAACTATATAGAAGATAGAATAGGTACAAAAATTCATAAAAAATCACTAGAATCACGAATGGATCTTCTTCTCAAAGTAGAAAAACTTCTAGGGATATATGAGAACAAGAATATTTCAAATAAAAAAAAGATTTCTATTGTCAGTATGCTGATTGCTTTTCAGGAACTTATAGAAGAAAGCATCATTCTAGAACCTTGAAATGATGCTGAGGATCTTGTTATAGAGGAACCAAAACGAAGAGAAGAAGCAGGGGATTTTATCGATATGGAGATAATATCGGACATAAAAGAAGTATCATATACTCTTGGAAATATATGAGCTGAGATTACATGGCTAGAGTATAGTGATATAGAATGTCCTTTTTGTGCAAGGCTTCATAATTCCTGAACACTTGAGAGACTCCAAAAAAAATACGGTTCAGATATGAACTATGTATTCCAAAACTTCCCACTTTCCTTTCATAAATATGCTCAAACTTCAGCAGAAACATTAGAATGTGTAGGGGAGATAAAATGAGAAAAAATATATTATAAGACACTTTCCTCTCTTTATAAACTTCAGGAGACAGAGAGACTTTCACTTGAGTGAATATATGAAGTGACTGATAATATCTGAGTGGATAGAGAGAAACTCGATGCTTGTCTCGATGAATCTAGGCATACAGACAAAATTGAAAAACAATTACAACAGTGACAGAAATTATTTAATGTGACAGGAACTCCGAGTAGTATCATTATCAACAATGCTACCTGAGAATACAAAATTATACCAGGAGCATATCCATATGAGACATTTGAAACTGCTATAGAGGATTTACTTCATTAAAGAGAGAATTTTGTGGATTATTCGTTTCGGAAAACTCCAAACAAAGGACTATAACAAGATATCCAGACTTCTCAAAAAGTCAGGATTTGTAACGCGTCGAATCGCTCCTATCGTTTACGCAAAATCTCTTATCTCTCATGAACTTCAGAAAAAATCATGGAGACAAATAGCGTTACAATCTGGAGTCAGTCATATCTGACTCCATAAGTTTCACACTTATATCAAAAACTCACCAGAATATAATAGAATCTTTCACGTTTTTCTAGAGTCTCGCTGTGTTGTATTTGTAGGTGATAATAGCAGATTTACTCAGGATGATCTAGATAACAGTCGCGAGATATATACTTTGACAAAGAATCGTCTTGAGAGTATCTTGTAATCCAAGTAAAAAATACTCTTTAAAAATAAAACTATGTGTGGAATTTTTGCGTACAACGGAACAAAGAACTCTATTCCTCTTTTGGTAGATGGACTCAGAACTCTTGAATATAGGGGATATGATAGTGCTGGAGTAGTAGGAATAAACGACACTGGAGAGATATTTGTACAAAAAGCTGTTGGAAAGGTCTCGAATCTAGCAACAAAAGTAGATGGGAGCCTGGGTAACTCAAAAGTATATACAACAGGAATAGCTCATACAAGATGGGCAACACATGGAACAGTCACTGAACTCAATACTCACCCTCATAGTTCTTCTAAAGAGAGGTTTTATGTCGTGCATAATGGTATTATTGAAAACTACAAAGAACTCAAAAAAGAGCTTGAGAAAAAATACACATTTTACTCAGATACAGATACAGAAGTTATCGTAAAACTGATAGAAGAGCACTATGAAGAAGACCTTAAGAAAACTCTTGAGAAAGTTACGAAATTCCTTACAGGAGCCTACTCAGTAGCTGTTATAGACAGAGAAAATCCAGGAACGATTCTTGGAATTAAACTCTGAAGTCCTCTTGTTGTTGGAGCATCTGAAGATGGAGTTTTTATATCGAGTGATGTTAATGCTCTTTCAAAAGTTGCTTCAAACTATGTTATGTTGGAAGATGATGAAATGGTAATTATACAAGATAAAAAATACCAGATATATACAGCAGGGAATCTGATAGAAAGAGAAAGCCAAGAAATGGATATAGAATACGGAATCGACGATATGGGAATATTTTCTAGTCATACAGAAAAAGAAATACATGACATCCCGACTGTTCTCGAGAATGTATTTTCAGGAAGAGTAAATTTCGGAGAGAAAACTATTTATAACGAGACTCTTGAAGAACTTGCAGAACACGAAATAGAGAGAATAGAAATCATTTCTTCAGGCTCAAGTTATTATGCAGGAATGATAGGAAGTTATTTTTTCAAAAGCCTTGCGGGTATCTCAGTACAAGTGACGAGTGGTAGTGAATTTCTCGCTGACGAGCTCCTTCCTGATACTAAAACACTCTATGTATTTCTCTCACAATCAGGAGAAACAGCAGATACACGCGAGAGCTTGAAAATAGTTAAAGAAAAGTGATGCCTCACTTTTGGTATAGTAAACGTTGTAGGAAGTACTATTTCTCGTTTGGCTGATATGTGACTTTATTCTCATGCGGGAGTAGAAGTGGGTGTTGCTTCTACTAAAAACGTGATTGCTCAGATAGCTGTTCTTCTCATGATGGCTGTCTCTCTTGGACAAAAAAGAAATCTCCAACACAGTAAGGCAAGGACGCTTATAGAAGAACTTGAATGACTTGGAGACAATATAAGCGAAGTACTTTTAAATGCTCCAAAGATACGTGAGATAGCAAAGAAATATGCAAAACATAAAAGTATGTTTGTGCTGGGGAGAAATATGTTTTTTCCCGTTGCAGGAGAAGCAAGTCTCAAATGTAAAGAACTGAGCTATATCCACACGGAAGCTTATTCTATGGGAGAACTCAAACATGGACCACTGGCTCTTGTACAACCAGATTTCCCCTGTATTGTTTTTAATCCAGCAGGAAAGTTCTATACCAAAACGGTTTCAAATATCCAAGAAATACGTGCCAGAGAAGGAACGGTTCTCGGGTACGTCACCAAGTGAGAAGAGTTAGGAGATCTCTATGATGATATCATCGAGATACCAAACACCAGCGAGATACTCTCGATATTCACTTCACTTACAGCCAGTTACCTCTTTGCACTCTATATCGCAGAAGAACTTGAAAGAGATGTTGATAAACCAAAGAACTTAGCAAAAAGTGTAACGGTAGAGTAAAATTTGCTTTTTAAAATTTTCTTTGTATAGTCCTGCCGACATACAGTTCTTGTTGTTTCATGAGAACGAAAGACCTAGAAGAGACATTCCTATATTGCACATGTCTGGAACATCTCTTCAATACTAAATCCCCGAGTACATCGGAGAATGACGAAGAGAAGAGATTTTCTACACATTATTGTATATACAGGTTCCCTGAGAGATTCTCAGAGATATGTCCTATTTTAGGTCTTTTTTGATGGAAAAATTCTTAGATAATCTTATCTATATAAAAATTGATAGGTTATGAAAAGAGTTTTCTTCAAAACAAGCCACATAACACACACGTTACTATGACAGAAACAAAGACAACATTTAGAGATCTCGGACTCTCAGAAAAAATACTCGAGAAAATAGAAAAGAAAGGATATGAGTTCCCTTCGGATATCCAGGCAGGAGTTATACCACTTCTTCTCAAATGAGATAAAGATATAGTAGGACAAGCTCAAACAGGAACAGGGAAAACAGCCAGTTTTGGTCTTCCACTCCTAGAAAGAATAGATAGTAAGAAGAAAGGAGTACAAGCCATGATACTCGCTCCAACTCGTGAACTTGCAATCCAAGTAGCAAAAGAAATAGAATCATTTGCAGATAGAGATGTAAAAGTAATTCTTTTGTATGGAGGACAAAACATAAGTAATGAGCTCAGAGCTTTGAGAAATGGACCACAAATTGTTGTAGGAACTCCAGGAAGAGTAAAGGACCACCTTATTAAAAAGAGAACTCTGGATCTATCAACTATTGATTACTTCATACTTGATGAGGCTGATGAAATGCTGAACATTGGTTTCAGAGAAGAAATAGAAGAGATAATGGAGCATACTCCTGACAATAAGAAAACACTTTTGTTTTCTGCAACTATGCCAAGAGAGATACTCTCTATTGCCAAGAAATACATGGGAGACTATGATACAGTAAAGATCACTTCAAAGAATACTATTAGTGATAAAATTACTCAAACATATTATGAAGTAGCTCCAAGAAATAAATTTGAGGCGCTTTGTAGGGTTATAGATATGACAGAAGAGTTTTATGGGATCGTATTTTGTAAAACGAGAATGGACGTAGATGATGTTGCCTCAAAACTTATGGCAAGAGGGATGAGGGCAGAAGGAATTCATGGAGATATAGAACAAAAAACCAGAGAAAAAGTCCTTGCTAGATTTAAAGCAAAGAAGATTCACATCCTTGTAGCAACCGATGTTGCTGCTCGTGGAATCGATATCAATGACCTCACACATGTTATTAACTACGCACTTCCTGATAGTCCAGAAACATATACTCATAGAATCGGGAGAACAGCAAGAGCTGGGAAAACAGGTACAGCTATCAGTTTTATCTCGAGATCAGATCAGAGGAAGCTCTTTGCAGTAGAGAGAGTTATCAAACAGAAAATCACAAAGGGAACGGTTCCAAATGCAAAAGAAGTCGTAGAAATACAGAAAAAGAGACTTATAGAAAGTATAGGAACACTTATGAGTGACGAGAAAATACATGATTTTGCAGAAATGGCAGATCATCTTATGGCTCTGGGCGATCCAAAAGTAGTTATCTCAGCGCTTCTGAGAGACGCACACAAAGATAGATTTGATGAGAAATCATACACATCTATTGCTGCAAGTTCTTCTCAGTCATCTTGAGCTCCTTCAGGAGAACAAAGGCTCTTTATAGCAAAGGGGAAATCAGCAGGAATGACACCAGGAACACTGATTCAGTTTATAGAGAAAGAAGTAGGGATGAACATAGGAGATGTTGGAAAGATAGATGTTCTCGAGAAATTCTCATATATGAACGTACAGGTGCAAGAGGCTGCAGCGATACTTGATCATTTCAAAAGAGAAAATACAAGAATGCCTCTTGTAGTTCAGGCAAAAGCAAAATCTGGAGGAGGTTGAAGAAGTGGAGGTGGTTGATATAAAGGAGGTTGAGGTTCAAGAGGCTTCTCTGGATGAAGAGGAAGTGGTGGTGGAAGAGGATTTTCAGGAGGTTGAGGATGATATAGAGGAGGAGGTTCTAGAAGCTCAGGTGGTTCGAGAGGATCATCAAGTAGTTCTAGTGGAAGTAGTTATGGATATAGAAAATAAGAAATATCTAAAAAAATAGAAAAAAGGAAAACCCCAAATTGTAGAAGACGATTTGGGGTTTTGTGTTGATGAGATACGATACAGCGATTTAATCATATCAGAGATGTCAAGGAGTACGAAACAAAAGAAAAGTAGCTTTATGAGAGCCTTTCTATATAATGCGTCAGAATTTATATATAATTATCAGAATGTATGAGTAGTGTAAAAGAAACCGTTATCAGTTTCAAGTGAGTAGATTTTTACTATGACCTCAAGAGACCTATTCTCGAAGAAGTGGGGTTCAATGTAAGAAAGGGCTCAAAGATAACACTTATGGGACAAAACGGAGCAGGGAAATCCACAATTTTTAAATTGATAAATGGAGAAATACAACCAAATATAGGGAATGTACATGTGGACAAGAAGTTTACTATTGCAACAGGATATCAGGTCGTTCTTGCTGAGGATAAAAGCCTTACGGTAGAGCAGTTTTTTATCAAATACCTGAATGATGATTCTATTCGTAATACAGATAGAAAGATAGCAGAGGTTTTGGACGCAGTAAATCTAAAAGCAAAACTCGATAAGAAAGTCGAAGACTTTTCTGGAGGACAACAAGCGAGACTACTTCTTGCTGCTGCACTGATACAAAATCCTGATATACTTCTTTTGGATGAACCAACTAATAATCTTGATTCAGATGGAATTTACCATTTGACGGAGTTTTTAAAAAATTATACAAACACTGTTTTGGTTATCTCCCATGACGCCGACTTCCTCAATAGTTTTACTGATGGAGTGCTATATCTCGATGTTCACACAAAGAGAGTAGAACAATTTGTAGGGGATTATCATGATGTAGTAGAACAAATAAAGAAGAAAATAGAGAAAGATAATATGGCAAATGCGAGACTCAAAAAAGAAGCACAAGCCAAAAAAGATCAAGCAAATGTCTTTGCTCATAAATGAGGAAAACTCAGAGCTGTAGCCAAGAAAATGAAAGAAGCAGCAGCAGAGATGGAAGACGATATGGTAGATAATAGAAAAGAAGATAAGGCTATCAAGAGTTTTACAATTCCTCTTCAAGAAGGTATAGGAGGAGTACTTCTTGATATCAAGTCTGTACATATCATCAAAGATGATGAAGTAACGGTAAAACCAGTAGATGTACAACTGAGAAAAGATGACCATCTCCAAGTCGCTGGACCCAATGGAGTTGGAAAAACAACACTCTTAGAAAAAATAGTAAATGGTGATGAAGATGGTTGTATTGTCGGTGAAGGAGTGAAGATAGGATACTATAGACAAGACTTTTCTAATCTTGATTTTAATCAAACAGTATATGATTGTCTCAGAGAAGTAGCTTCTCAGGAAATGCCAGAACAAAAGATGAGGGCAACAGCTGCAGGTTTCCTTATCACATGAGATATTATGAAATCAACGATAGGGAGTCTCTCAGAATGACAAAAATGACTCGTTGCTTTTTGTAGACTCGTATTTCTTGAGCCAGGGATACTTATCCTTGATGAACCGACGAACCATATAAACTTTAGACATATCCCAATTATTGCTGAAGCGCTCAATAGTTTCGAAGGAGGAATGATTCTTGTTTCTCATGTTGATGAATTTGTTTGGCAGATACGTATGGATCAGTATTTGGACTTGTAGTACATCAAAAATTCATTTTTAGTTCAGGAGAGACTTGTATTATATAAGAGATTTATTTTACTTACCTATTTCTTATGAAATATGTATATATAATTTTTCTCTTATTTTTTGTTTCTTCTTGTTGATTCGACGAAGATAATAAAGAGAAGGGAATTGGGCAAAATGTTATTGAACAAATAGGAGAACAGTCTCTTGATAGGGCTCTTGAAACGGCATTTGTCGCTTCTATCTCAGGCACTGAAGGAGAAGAAGACTTTTGACAGAAAGAGATTTTCTTGTGAGAGAACTCTCAAGAGGATATAAAGGAATGAAGCTTGAAAGAAGGCAGTATTCTTGATAAGCAAGAGATGGTGATCTCTTCTCAAAAAATGGATTTTCTTGGTGAAGAAATACTCCAACAAAAGCAAAATCAAGCAAGAAAAGAAGAGATACTTCAGCTTGCAGAAGAGAAGAAGAAAAAAGAATTTTTGGCAAATCAAGAAGAGCAAAAGCGATTAGAAGCTGCTGAAAAACAAAGACAGATAGAATCTACGAGGAATGCTGAAATGAAAAGACAACAAGAAAAACAAAAGCAAGCAGAACTTACAAGGAAAGCAAATGCGCAAGCACAAATAAATAAGCAAAGAGAAGCAGAAAGAAAAAAACAGGCAGATCAAGCCCAAAAAGCTCAAGCAATTCAAAATGAACAAAATAGGCTTGCAGCTGAAAAGACCCAAAAAGATAGACTTGCAGCACAAGTACAATCTGTAAAGGATGCAAGGATTGCAAAACAAAAAGTAAGAGAAGAAGCGCTTGCAAGAAAGAAAGAACAAGAGAGACAAGTGGAGATAGCAAAGAAAGTAGAGGCTGAAAGAATACTCAAAAAATTGAACGAGGAGAAAAAAAGGAGGCAGGAAGAAGCAATGAAAAAAGCGAGAACAAGAACGAGAGCTAGTTAGTATTTTAACATCAAGAGATGAAAAAATTTATGAATATATTGTGATATATTTTAATAGGAGGACTCTTATTTATAGTGAGTCTTGTTAATATAGAAAAGATAGTCCACCTAGATCTTCCTAATATATATACGGTTTTACTATTTCTTTATATTTTAGTAGCCATATCAATAATTATTTTGTCAAGAATGATGAGAAAACCTTTTTCGAGAGAGATACTTTATATCATGAGATTTATCTTACTGTTCTCTAGTTTGCTACTTCCCTGAATATTTATAAATCACAATTTTTTGGTAGAACATTTATGAGAAAGTAATCTATATTTAAGAGCATATGGAAAGGTAGCAATGTGGTACTTCGCTATGGCTTTAGTTGTTTCCCCAGTCTTACAATATGTTAAAAAGACTATATGGAGAGAATATATTATTTTTTCAAGAAAAATATTATGAATTTTGTCCTTTATTTTTTTCTTAAAACATTGATTGGAGTACTTTTCCTTAGAGTATATATACCATGAACAATATTATATGGAAACCCCATATTTGGATTATGTTTTGGAGAATCTTCTTGTGAGGTATGACGCTTTAAGTTGAAGTGTTGCTTGAATACTAATGCTTGTTCTATGACTCACTTCTAATAAATTTAGTGTAAGATTTTTATGAAAAAAATGGAAGATTCTACAGTTATTAGTTTTTCCTGCTTTTTTAATCTCAGCTGTTCATATAGCTTTTGCTTCAAGATTTGAGTGATTCTATGTTTTTTTAATTTCTTTTGTTGTAATAATGAGGCTTGCTTGATATTTAAATAGGAAGCAAAGAAGAAGTTCATGAAAAATTATCTGATATAGATGTACTCCTTGCGGCTATATTTATAATGAAAAGATAGGAGACTTAGACTCAGGAATTATTCCTGGAACAAAATTTGAGGACATCCCAGATACTTGGAGTTGTCCGGTTTGTGGAGTTACAAAAGATGATTTTGAGCCAATATATGAATGAGAAGAAATCCATTTAGATTCAAAAATTATCTGATATACTATGCTGACAAAAGATGTTTTAGAGTTAAAAATAGAAGTGAGGGGATGAGAAAATATACAAGTGAAACCAGGGCAGTTTGCAAATATTTACTATAAGGATGAGAATTGATGATTCTTTAGGTCGTATTCGGTAGTGGAGATAACAGAAAATATTTTAATTTTTTGTATAAAACTCAAGCCAAACTGAAGATGAAGTAGTATCCTGAGAAAACTCAATATCTGAGATGCTCTAATCTTTACATGAATCTTTGGAAAGTTTACTTTACAAGATACAGATAACCCAAGAGTGTTTATTGCTACTTGAACAGGGATTTCACCTATTATGAGTATGATAAGAAATACAGGAGGAAGGAAAAATTATTTATTTTTTGGAGTATCGTATAAAAAAGATTTATTTTATGTAGATCAAATACAAAAGATAAAGAACTTAAATTCTGAGATCTTTCTATCAAGAGAAGAAGATTTTGAATATAGATATTGAAGAATAGATTTATCAACATTTAATTTTTCAAAAGATACAGAATTCTACATTTGTGGTAGCTCATCTATGGTTGAATCAAATGTTGAATTTCTAGAGGAGAAGTGATATAAGGATATTTATTTTGAAAGATTTTAAAACTATAACTGTATACCATATATATGAAGGATTACAGAAAAAAAGTGATAACAAAGAATTCCCCCCTTCTTCCCTTGATTTAAAAGCATATAATTACAATATTAAACTCGACTGAAGAAAAAAATTAGTTATATTCCATATATCACTTTATAAAAAGGTGGAAGATAATAATGAATATTAAACCTAAATATTTATGATTTATATAAGATAATAATATTTTTTTGAAAAAAACACTAAGAAATAAAGGAATAATTGCTATTATTATAGTAGTATTTCTACTTTTATTTATCTATTTTATGACTATTCTTTCAGAAGCAAGCACCTGTAGCGGGGTGAGAATGTATAGTTCAGAATGTAAAAAATAATTATGAAGATTCTTTTAATAGAAGATAATAAAGAAATATCTGATAATATTTCTAAAATACTAAGAATTAAAGACCGTGATTATAAAATTACTCAGGTCTTTGATGGAGAAGAGGCTATAAAAAGATTTTTACTTGAAAGTTTTGATTTTATATTGCTTGATTTGATGCTTCCAAAAATTGATGGTATTACTCTATGTGAGCGAATAAGATTAAAATCAAAAATCCCAATTATCATAATGACTGCAAGATGACAAGATGATGATAAAATACTAGGATTAGAAAAAGGGGCAGATGATTATATTGTAAAACCTTTTAAAATCGAGGAATTATTTTTAAGAATTCAGAATATCTTAAAAAAAATTCATATTAACCAAATAGAGAAATTTTGAGATGTAGAAATAAATTTTCTAGATAAAACTATAAAAAAATCTTGAAAAAGTATTAATCTAAAATTAAAAGAATTCCAAATTTTAGAAATTATTTACAGAAGAAAAACAATTTCCAGAGCAGATATTATTACCAATATATGGTGAGAGTGAGATTTATTCTCAGATGATAATAAACTTGATGTCTATATTTATAGCCTAAGAAAGAAGCTATGAAAGCACATAATAAAGACGATTAAGTGATTTGGTTATTCTATAAATAGGAATTATGAAATTTAAAACAAGTACAAGAATTTCAATAATATTTTCAATATTTAATTTTTTTATAATTGTTGTACTACTTGTGGTGTTAAATATTTTTTTATTTTTTTCTTGGTATAATAAGGAGATTGAGGAATTAAGGGAAAGTAATATCATAACAGATATTTTGAATCAAACGTATAAGGAAGTTATTTCTGATGAACTAGAAAAGGATAAACTTAATATATTCCTTGAAAGTATGCTTGATTTGAATTTATTTGAGGAAAACAAGAAAGAATTATGAAAGTATAAGAAAGTTTTC
>JAMOOA010000077.1 GCA_027066255.1 Candidatus Altimarinota bacterium
ATCTTACATGAATACTCAGGCAACATTTTCTATACACTGGACTCCTATGCCTAGTAGTCATTTTGTTGCTGTGGATTCTGTTATAACTGGAAGCTATGGTGAAGTTACACTTTCTCCAAAAAGATGAATTGAGGAATTCTGGAATAATGCTTATAAAAGTATATGTGATTCTGAGCTGAGCTGAGAAGAGAAAGACTCTCAAAATACTCCTCATATAACAAAATATATGCAGCCTATAAATCTAGCATATGCTTTCGTAAAAGAGCATTTTCATTTTGAAGATCTCAGAGATACTGGTGATAGATACTTTGAACACCTTGTAAGAACAGCGTACAACATCATGGAAAAAACCAAAAATCCTTCTCGTCTCAAGATCCTCATAGCTCTTCTCCATGATGTAATAGAGAATACAAATTTTATAGGCTTCTCTGATATATCAAATATGTTTCATGACAAGACTCTATGAAAAAAAGTAGCTCTCTGAGTTTTATTACTAACAAAAGACCCTGTTATTAAATATATCAAAAAGAATCAAGATCATTCTTCTAAAAAATCATACGACGCTCTTGTTTCTTTTTCTAATAGACAAGTAAAGGAAAAATGAGAAGCATTTTGTATCATCAATGAAAAGGGCTTTTTAACGAGAGAATTTAGGCTGAGAAGAAAGAAATGAGAACTCACAAAAAAGGAGAACGAATGGTTTCATAAGTACGCTTCTTTTAAAAAGAAGTATAGTAAGCAGATGAGTGAAGATTATTATCCAAGATTTTCTAGCACAAAAACTATGAAAACACTCGCCCAAACTTATAGCTCAAGGAATGAACTTAGTTTAGATAATGATGAGATAGCAGAAGTGGTTGAAGCTGCTTTAGACTCAAAGGATGCAGATAGGCTTGATAACCTTGAAACAGAAGCTGTCTCTAGTAATGGAAAGATTAGGAAAAAGATTGAGGAATACAAAAGAACCTTTCGTCCGAGAATAGAAAGAGAAAAACCTTATCTCCTTGAACACATGGATAAGGCTGTAGAAAAATTAGAAAAGGTAATAAAAAATAGACCGATAGAAGAAAGAGTGCATAAAATAGTTACTTCTTAAGAGGTTTATCTAAAAAAATCTTTTCTTTCCAAAAAAATAATATCCAAACCCTCATAAATACATTACGTATCCTATAAATGCTATAAGTGAAGGATTAGCATCATAACTGAATGCTGCTTTGAGTATCGCTCAAAGCCCTTCTTTCTCACTGAGAATTCCTGAGAGATCAAAAAGTGGTTTTATGAATGTTGGAAGTACTCCAGCTCATTGAAACTCTACGATACCGTGAGCAAGAAGTCCTCCTGCTATGAGGATAAAGAGTATATTAGTGTACTGAAGAACTTTTGCAACATTGATTTTTTGAATACTGAAAAAGAGAATCAAAGAAAGCATTATTGCCCCAAAAACTCCAGCAATGGCAAAAAATGTATCACTACTTGCGAGTGAGAAATCCAGAGCATTAAAAAATATAACTGTTTCTACCCCTTCACGAACAACGCTCGTAAAAGCAAGCACTGAGAGCATCCAAAGTTGTCCTGTTGTAACTATATGTTTTAGTGATTTTCTAACGGTTTTTCCTATATTTTTAAAACTCGAATTACTCCATATAAGAAACTGTGTAATCATAGCACATGCAAGTATCATCAGTATCCCCTCATAGAGTTTTTTAGTTTTTCCTTCAAATCCACCAAAGTAGTATTCAAATCCACCAGCAAAGAAAAAGCTCATCACGATTCAAAGAAGTATTCAAAGAGTGATGTATCTTTTTTTCTTTGTTTCTATGTCAAAAACCTTGAGCATGGAAAATATAAGACCAATAATAATAGCAGCTTCCAGGGTTTCTCTAAATGTGACAATAAAAAATTGCATGGCATATATTTATATAAATACTGTATATTTGAAATATATGACTTTAGTTCGGTATGTCAAACATTTTAACTATATATAGCTTTTCTATTAGTTTTTTTATATTCTTTTTATATAATATTCTTGATATATACATTTTAAAAAAAACTGAGTTATGTCCGAAAACCCAAGCTCTGTCTGGAAAAAATTTGATGAAAATAAAATCACTCATTCTGCTGTTCACTATCTCTTTGCTATAGAAAGTCTTCATAAAGAGAGTGGCTATGCTAGGGCTGTGGATATAGCTAAAAAGCTCAAGATAACAGCTGGGAGTTGTTCTACTGGACTCAAGTGACTCCTCAAGAAGCAACTGATACTTGAGGATAGTAACAAGTTCATAAAGCTCTCTAGTATCGGGCTTGGTATAGTCAAAGACATACACAGGAATAGAGAGGCCTTTTCTCGATTTTTTAAAGAAAAACTGGGAATTTGAGAAGCTGAGGCTATTATAAATGCTTGTAAGATAGAACATCTTGTAAGCTCTAAAATAGGAAAAAAACTTGAGAAATACCTCAAGTAATACCTATAATTAAATACTAAAAATCTCCTCTCTGGAGAAATGTTAGTATTTAATTAATGAAGAATAAGGCTTTATATCACTGTGTTACTGATCACTTCACTATATTAAGAATATCTTTTTCTGTCCTTATTTGCTCCTTGTTTGTAACAATATAGCTTGCAAGACCTCGTAGATATGGGTAATTGTTTTCGGATATGCTCTCAGTCGCAAGGATATTTGCAATAGTTGTATGGCATGCACTTATCTTTGATGAACGATTTATTATTTTTCCTTTCATCATAGAATTATGGTTCACTGATGCAAGAACAAGATAATCTTCTATGTTTTTATCTTGCTTGTACCTATC
>JAMOOA010000078.1 GCA_027066255.1 Candidatus Altimarinota bacterium
ATAGGCCCTCATTTATTTACGGCCTCTTCTAACCATCCAACAGCATTTGGGTAATTGTTACTCTTGAGTTCATTCATACATCCTTTCACCCTCCCTGTAAGAGTTCTCTGATCCTTAGCATCTCTTATCCCTACTTCTCTTTCATCCTGCTTTCCCTGTCCTCTAAACCTCTTTACTTCTTTATGGAGTTTTGACCTTCTTTTTACTCCATTATATCCTGATGGCTTACATTGCTTCTTGAAAAGTGTATAGACTAAATACTCTTCTGTTAGTGGAAGATCTTCATCTTTCATTTCCTCTTCTGCCTCAAGATAATTACTATCTGGTGGCTTTATACTTCCTCCCAGTGACCTATACCAAACAAAATTTCCTACTTGTGCTTGAAGTTTTTTTGCGTTGAGTGTCCCATACTTCTCAAGCATAAAAATAACAGCTGCCTCTTTGGGATATTCTGGGCCATGTCTGTCTGTGAGATAACCATCTATCATGTCAATCGCAACATCTGAGGCAACATTCTTGAGTCTCTCAAGATAATCATCCATTCTCTTCTTTTGAGAGTTCTCAAGACGTACTTGAAGTTCTTGTTTTCCTCATTTTGGAAGGAGTTTTCAGAGATATGTATTAGCAAATTGAAGTGCATGCTCTTCCTGCCCCTCTTGCATGATCTCTTTTATCTGTTCTACGAATTGTGTTCCTCCTTGTATAGCTTCTGAAATAGATAAATTTCTGAAAAAGAAAGAAAATATATGAAACTTTGTTTCGAGATCTTTTACATTATCTACATCTCTTGATTCATTTTTTTCATTGAGGCTTCTTGGTTCAAGTTTATGCCTCTTGATATACGATTCTAGATAAGAAACATGGAAAGTCTTATCTCTGAGGTTAGAAAAAATACTAAATTTTTCATCTGTAACTGTTTCTTCTTTCCCATTCTCTCATATTGCTTTTCTTGCATCTTGTTCAAGTTTTCAAAAACTTAAGGTTACTCTATCTCCTTCTACTGATTCTATTTTTACCAGTTCATCGTTTTCATTACTCACGAGATAGTTATAGTCTATACCTGATTTTGTTGGTTTTTCATTACTTCACTTCTTTCGTATTTTTCCATTCTTGAAAACAAAATCTTTCCATAATCCAAGATCTTCCTCTCCTCACGCACTTCGAATAAGTTCATCGAAATTATTTGTTTTCGAAACCCTCCTTGCTTTCTGTTTTTTAAAATTTTGAAAAAAATCTTGGAATTGTATAGATTCAAGTCCCGCAATACCTGTAATACTTACCGTTTTTGTTATAGGATCTATATTTGTGATAGTATATATATCATCCTCCGTTTCAAATGTGATTCCTGACTCAAATCACATGGGAGCTCATTTCTTATCCACCTTATCAATATACTCTTGGAGAGTTCTGACATTGACTCCCTCAAAATCATCAAGGTTCTCTTGTTCTTTTTTTCCTTTTTGTTTCAGTTCTTCAAGTTCTCTCTTTAGTTTTTTTATATGTCCATTACTTTGTATTTGTTCTTCTATCTCAAAGTTAGAATAACTATTTTTATTTTGCCTTCTTTCTAACTGGAGTTTTTCTCTAGTTTTATCTTCTTCTTTAAAAATATTTTTCTCTGCAGAGATGATTTGCTTGTTGATATCCCCAACTTTCTCTACTAATTCATCTGACTCTACTAGAGGAATAGAGTCTATAGATTCATCCTCTATTTCTCCATTTTTTATTTTCTCTTGGAGTTCTGATTCAGACATAAAAGTAATAGCCTTAGGAGTTACTCCTCCTACGTTATTTCATTTTTGAATAAATGTGAGAAAATCACTATATGTCTGTGTTGATTTTTCGTCTAGTGTACTATTGTATTTCCCATTTGATCATTTCTCTACAATAACGAACTTCCCATCATCTGTCATTTCAGATATTTTTCCATAAAGAGTTATATCTCTTTTTTTTCACTCTGAGTCAGCTTTAGTCTGCTCTATTTGTATAATAGATCCTACCTTAAGTTTATCTACTCATTCAACAATTCAACTTATAGAAGGATTTACCCTCAATTGTTCTATGAAATCTGATTTCTTTTTAATAGATTTCTCATCTATATCTTGATTCACTTTATTTATGAAATCTCCATATTTTCTAACAAATGGCTCTAGAGTCTTGTGATCTTCTATTATTTTTTTTCTATACTCTTCAACATCCAATATATCGTCTGTAGAAAATATAAGGTCTTCGTCTTTTATTTCTCGTACTATGTCTGAAACATATCCTGATCATCATGTAAGATGTTTTTTTACGATTGATTCTTTGAAACTATTTGCTTCTGTATCTGTAATCAATTTCAATCTTTTTGCCTCAGCAAGAGACATACTAGGAATCATTTTTTGCAGTATTTCCTTTTGTTTTTCTCCAGCATATATTCACGATCCTAGAATCGTCTCCAAGTCTGTGGTATCTATACTTTGTCCTTTTTGAATTTTTTCTGCAGACGCTATAAAATCTGCTTGTTCGTCTTCTGGAATAAATTTATAAATATCTTTTAAGTCAAATGCAGATAATACAGCCCCTAATGCTTTACTTTCAGGCATATCACTATTCTTGAAGACTTTTTCTTTAAGAAACCTTTTTCTTTCTTTTTCAGAATCCATAAGTGCTTTTAATTCTGGTTCTTCAAGTTC
>JAMOOA010000079.1 GCA_027066255.1 Candidatus Altimarinota bacterium
GGCACTTGGCGTTACGATGTCTTTTTTTAGAAACAATGGGGCTGCTTCGATAGTATCAGAACCTTCAATTTTGTGTGTAAACAATAAAGAGTCGTCATTATATTCTGGTCGTACAGAATCAGTCCTTAGTCAAAGTGCAACTCCTACAAGCACTACAGGATTAACGCAAAACTCTTACACAAGAGAAGATATCGGACTTACTCTAAATGTAAAACCTAGAATTTCCGCAGATGATAAAGTTTCATTAGAAGTAAAAGTAAGCCTAGAAGATGTGGTAGGTGGTACAGTAGGGCTTCCAACAACAACTAAAAGTGAAGTCGAAACTACTTCAATCGTAACAAATGGTGAGACAGTAATTATTAGTGGATTATCAAAAGATAAAAGTACTAACAATATAAGTAAAATTCCAATTTTAGGAGATATTCCGATTCTTGGTATTCCATTTCGTTATACTTCTAAAGATAAAACAAAATCAAATCTAATTATCATGCTAACCCCTTATATCGTAAAAAGAAGTGAAGATTTAAGTATTATAAGAGAGATACTTGGAAAAATGGATCTTTTGGAAAATAAGTTGGCTTTAGAGTTTGAGAGAAACTATCGAGATTCTGCTCCAGAGCTTTTGATCGAATCTAAAAAAGTAGATTATGATGATTATTATTACAGAATAGACGAGTTTGGGATAAGAACAAAAATTTATGTTGATAAAGATGGACGAGAAATTCGTAGAGAAGTACTTGCCCATCCTGATTTTTAAAGGTAGAGAATTATGAATATTGCTGAGTTTTCTGATCTTGATTTGTTTCCAGAGTTGATTGAAGATATCGACCATGATTTGTGTGTTAGAAATTCACTACTATTTACGAAAATTGAAGATGAAGTATATATCATCCTCTCAAAAGATAAACTTAGTGATGGTTTTAACCTTCTCTCAAAGCTAAATGTATCTTATCCTTTAGCCCATGTTGATAATGATTCTTATGAGAGATTGTATCATCGCTATTTGGAGATAAGAACAGATAAAGAGCTTTCAGGCACTATCAATGAAGCGAGTGAGAGTGAACTTCTTGATGAAGATATTTCTCTTACTGACTTTCTTAAAAACAGTTCTGATATTTTAACTAGTGAAGAGTCTGCACCTATTATCAAGTTTGTAAACTCACTCTTTTATCAAGCTGTTAAAAAAGGAGCTTCTGATATTCATATAGAGAGTCATGAAACTCGTGGTGTAGTTCGTTTTAGAATAGATGGTGTTTTAGTCCGTCATGTGGATTTGGATAAAAATATTATCTCACTGGTCATAAGTCGTATCAAAGTCATCTCAAATCTTGATATCTCTGAAAAAAGAGTACCACAAGATGGGCGAACACAAGTTAAAATTGCAGGAAAAGGGCTTGATATCAGGGTTTCTGTACTTCCTACTTACCATGGCGAGAGAGTTGTTATGCGGATACTTAGTGAATCATCAGATATCCCAACTCTTCAGATGCTTGGATTTTCAGAGGATTTAACAAAAGATTTTGAAGAACTATTAGAACACTCTCATGGAATGATACTTGTAACTGGACCTACAGGAAGTGGTAAATCAACAACACTTCATACATTTTTGCAAACCGTAGCAACTCCTGATAAAAACATCATAACCATAGAAGATCCTGTTGAGTATAAAGCAGAAAACATAAACCAGATACAGGTAAATACAAAAACAGGACTCACCTTTTCATCAGGACTAAGATCAATTCTTAGACAAGATCCAGATATCGTGATGGTTGGAGAGATTAGAGATAAAGAGACAGCAGATGTAGCGATACAAGCAGCTCTCACTGGACACTTAATGCTCTCAACCTTGCATACAAACAATACGGCAGCGGCAATTACAAGACTTATAGATATGGGTGTGGATGATTTTCTCATAAGCTCATCTTTGCTTGGTGTATTAGCTCAAAGATTGGTTAGAAAGCTTTGTGAAACTTGTAAAGTTGAAGATGCAATTCCTGAAGATATTGCTAGTGATTTTGGATTAAAAAAAGATAGTTTAGTCTTTGATTCTAAGGGATGCAAAGAGTGTAATTATACAGGTTTTTCAGGCAGAAAGGCAGTTGGAGAACTTCTTGTAATGGATGATGAAGTTAAATTTATGTTAAAAGATAAGATGACTGATTTTGAGATACGAGATGCTATGAAGAAAAAAGGTATGAGACTTATACATGAACAGCTTTTGGATTTTTATCTAGCTGGAGATACATCTTTGAAAGAGATTATTCGAGTAGGGCTTAAAGATTGATATTTAAATACTCTGGATTTGATAAAAGTGGTAGCAAGGTAAAAGCTAGAATAGAAGCTATGGACATCGAGGATGCAAAAAACAAATTAAATTCTCGTGGAATTATCTACAATAGTATCAAAGAATCATCAGAGGGGTTTTTTAATAAGCTCAATTTTAAACGAAAACATGTACTCTCCGCCAAACACTTAGCATCCTTATCGAGAAATATCGCTATATATCTAAGATCTGGTATCCCTATCGTAAATGTTATCCGTTTAGCAAAACTTCAGTATGAAAAAGATCCTGTTTTGTCTGATTTTTTGACATCTCTTGAGACTAGTATGGATGAGGGAAAGAGCTATTATGTTGCATTGGAGA
>JAMOOA010000080.1 GCA_027066255.1 Candidatus Altimarinota bacterium
TGTGCTCCACACATTGGGACATTGGAAGCATGTTTATAAACGGTTGTATTTCCAGCCATGATGTTTGGAACTGCAGCTCTCAGAACCTGATTATACGGAAAATTCCATGGTCCAATTCCGTAGATAACTCCGAGTGGATCATACACATACTTCCCCATTGTTCCGTTTTCGTCAAAATCTTGTTCTCCTATCAGTTTCTCAGCATTGTCTGCAAACCATTTGATAAGGGTAGAAGTTCCTTTCAGACCATTTTTTGATGCCGTATAGAGCATCCCCATTTCTTCGGTCTGGAGTTTTGCGTACTCCTCCAGATCTGCTTCTATAACGTCAGCCAATTTATAAAAGAGTTTCTTTCTTTCTTCGAAACTCGTCTCCTTCCAGCTCAAAAATGCCTGATGGGCTGTTTCTATTTTCTGAGTGATTTCCTCATCTGTAATTGTTTCAAACGTTGCGTTTATTTCTCCTGTATATGGATTGGTAGATGTAAGTGTGGACATGGGGGTTATGTTAGAAAGTAATCTCTATATATTACGTCATTCTCCGATTCTAGGTGCCCTTGGGGTATATTTGGAGAATCTATGAGTCTCTATTTTATACTACAAAATAACCTCTCTTTTTCAAGGAGATTATACGACTGCATGGTTTTCATCTATCTCATGAAACGTAAAACATTCTTGGTTTTCATGTGCTAAACTCTGACTCTTACACTTCTTGCACTGAAACGTTACAATACAGCGCTTTTCTGTCTCTGTCAGAGGTTTCTCAAATCCACAATGTGGGCAAGAAATAACGCATACTTTGTGTGTCATAGTATCTGGTGAAGAGATAATATAATTATATGGTATGAGTGAACCTTAAGAGGAGGTTAAGTTGCTTTTTCTCTGAAATTTTTATGTAAAGTATTTCATTTCTCATCTTTCCATTCAGTCCATCAATTCGCATTTCGTGCTAATATAACAGCTGCTGAGGTACTTGGTGATGAGAATGTATAATCCTCATTAAATTCATAAACATTATCCTTTGAAATTAGGACATTCTTCTCTCTTAAACTTTTTCTTATCTTAGTTACTCACGATCATATTGTGCTTGATTCTTTTAAATTAACTGTAGATCATTTAAATACTGTAAATCCATCTCCTGTATATTCTCATTTAGCGTATGCCTCTTTTCATTTACATATATAAATATTATCTTTCTTCTTCTTTGTTTGTTCAAATATAGGAAATCCTAAAGTAGATATAAGGATTTTGATATCATCGAAAAAACTTAATGCAAAATCTTCCTCTTGTTCGCTTAGGCTCGATTGTGCAGGAATAATAGAGTTTTCGAGTTCACATTTATTTATACTTAATGCTTCCTTGTATGCATAACTTTCTAAAAATTTTATGTGAGCCTTATTTATGTTTTGTTTTTCAGAAATAAAACAAATAGCAGAATTCCAAAAATCTTTCTTGTTATTGTGTTGCTTTAATCTCTCAATAAGAGTCTCGGCTTCTCAAATATAAATTAATTCTTTGCCTAATTCGTTTTTTTCTCAAATCAAGAAATATACTCAGGGAGAGTTTAATTCTTCCCTATTTAAAGCATCCTTTATTTTATTTCTGGGAATATAAAAAGCTTTTACAATACTATTTTGTATATCACAAATCTTGATTCCTCTTGGATTTGAATCTGGAATATAAATTGAAATTGTTTTTCCTCTCATAATTCTATAAGTTATCCCTCTATCTTAATCGTCGCTCCAAGTGCTACAAGCAACTTCTGGAGTACTTTCATAGAGATATTTTGATTTCCTGATTCTATACGTGCAATAGCTGATTGAGTTGTTCCTATTTTCTTTGCAAGTTCGAGCTGAGTCATACGTTTACGGTTACGTATATCTCTGAGTTGTAATGACAGGAGATCATTGAGAAACTGTTTTTCAAAAAGTTCTTTGAGTTTTGGATCCTTTGCAAAAGCTTGTTCTTGGTCTTGTTCAAAGGTATAGTGTGCCATATTGTGTACTTATCAAAAAATAATTTCTCTTTAAGTATAGCGTATCCGCTATATATTTCAAAATCTTTTTAGAAAATCATTTTTGTATCATATAGACTTCTGGATACTTCAAGTCTTCAGTTTCATGTCTTTCTTTATTATCCCATCAAGAAGCACAATGGTATCTCCATAATACGTAAAGTAAAAAACTCGGGAGATATTATTCCCTTCTCGAATACGAAGTTCAAAAACTTTATCTTGTATAAATTTCACATCCTTCTCTCACAGCAAATCTAGTGAAAGAAATTGTATCTTTGAACGTATTTTAGCAGTAAGAGGTTTGTTGATCTTATTCAATTTATGCAAAATTTCTTGAACTGGGATTTTCCCGTTTTCTTTCTGGTAGTAGATTATTTGCTTCATTTTTTTCTAAAGAAGGTAATGGAGTATCTACTCTACTGGTTCTTTAGGAGAATACGAAAAATACCCAGAAAATGTTCTGAATATTTAATATGAAATTAATATAAACCTTACTTTATCTCCCCATCCTCTGGATACCCAAAATCTAAATCAATTATCGTGAGTCACTTTTCTTTCAAACTCTTCTCAAGTACTCCTTTGAAATCCTCTTTTTTTTCTACTTTATACCCTTTTGCTCAGA
>JAMOOA010000081.1 GCA_027066255.1 Candidatus Altimarinota bacterium
AACAAAGTACTGAGAAGCGACAGGGAAAAACTATCTTCGTACTATGAAAAATATCACACATGGATGACGCTTGAGTGATGAGGAATTCAAAGGCATGATGGGGATACGGTATCAGTGACCAATTACTGGATACTGTGAATTGCAATGAATTTATTTAGGAATGAAAGAATACTGACTTGAAGAAGAATTCTTTGAGATGAAAAAGAGACTGACAAATAATAAACTTCCAAATTTTTAAAACCTTTACTTCTCCCTTCATTTCTCTACAATAACCTCATAATTTAGATTCTTACTTTCCTCTTTTGAATCTCCTCCAAGTATTCTTCATCGTCTCAGGTGTTATTATCTTTATATTGGCTCTGGATATAGCCAGAAAAGAGAAATTTAATGCACTTCATTTTGTAGTATTTCTTGCTATCTGAGCTGGACTTTTGGTATTTACATTCTTTCCTGGAATTCTTGACGGTATTGGGCAGGCTTTTGGGATACAGAGAGGAGCCGACGTACTAGTTTATAGTTCTATCATATTTCTCCTCTATTTTTCACTTCTCCTCCTTTCAAAAGTTGAATCAAATCGAGATGATGTGACAGGACTTGTAAGAGAGATAGCTTTGCGAAATGCTGAAAAAAAGGAGCTTGCTGGAAAATTTGTATTTCTTATGCCGGCATACAATGAAGGTCAGATAATAGTTCAGACTATCCAGGGAATACTTGATGCTGGATACAAAAATATAGTAGTAGTAAACGATGGTTCAAAAGACAATACTTTAGATGCACTGAGTTTCTTTGGAAATAAAATAGTTGTTATCAGTCATTATAAAAATAGAGGACAATGAGCCTCTCTTGAAACAGGTTTTGAGTACATACGTAGGTACACAAAGAGTGATTACACGGTATGTTTTGACGCAGATGGGCAGCATGATATAAAGGATATAGCAGAGTTTGAGAAGTACCTCGATGGTTCTGTGGATGTTCTTATGGGTTCACGTTTCTTGGGACAATGAGGAAGTCAGGAAGTTCCATTTATGAGAAAAATTATCCTGAGATTAGGAATTGTTTTTACATTTCTAGTGAGCCATATACCCCTTACTGACACGCATAATGGGTTTCGCATACTCTCACGCACGGCACTTAAAGATATATTTATCTCGATAGACGGGATGGGACATGCGAGTGAGATAATTGATACAATCTCGAAAAAGAAGATATCATACAGAGAAGTTCCAGTCACTATTCATTATACAGAGTATTCTCTCTCAAAGGGGCAAAAATCCTCCAATGCTCTCAATATACTTCTCAAAGTTATTTGGAATAAGTTTTTTAAGTAAATTAATTCTATCTTAAATTATTCGCTTGAAATAGGGAACTTCTCTTGAAAAAGAAAAATATATAACAACTATAAAGAGATTAGAAATAATCTCTTTATTTGGTGAAGAAGTTCCTGCTTGTATTTCTGACAATATTTTTAGCTTTCTTTTTTAGAGGAGCCTTCGCAGGATTTATTATATACTCAGCACTTCCAAATACTACAGATGATAAAAACTTAGAATATGTAGAAGTCCTTAATTTTTCTGCAGAAACAGGAAGTTTGGATTCGTATACGTTGTCAGACGAGAAGAAGGATTTTATTATTTCGGATATACAACTTTGACCAGGAGAAAAATACAGATTCCTTCGTCCAGAAACGAAGCTCGTTCTCAATAATTCCAATGAAGAGATATATTTAAAAGATGCTTCGGGGAGTTTGGTAGATTCTGTGAACTACAAAAAGAGCACGAAAGGAAAAGAAATAATATTCTTTGATGCTGACAAAGAATTATTTTCAGATGAATCGAGACTAAAGATATTTTTCTCAGATGAGGCTCCCGTAAAAGAAAAAGAAGAAGAGAAAAAGGAGGAAATAATGATTCCTGAAATACGCTATAACTTGCAACGACCGAGCTACGTGACAAAAACTTCTTCTGGAAATCTGGCTTGTGATAGTTCCAAAGAAGTCTGCAAGATAAATTTTGATTTGCGACCAAGCTTTTGAGGGGACATCAAAGAATCAGACTATAGATGTCATCTCAACTTTTGATTTGAGAGTCCACAATCAGAGAGGTGTAATCCGAGTACTATAGAAATCCCATTATGAGAGCATGAGTTTGTATTCCGAATTACTTCAAAAAAGAATAGCTCAAAATATACAGAGAAGAAAATTCGTGTTTTCAATACCTGATATCAATCTCATTCAGTAAAGAAATCGCCATGAGGAGGAGCAAAGAAATATACGAAAATAAAGACAAAACTCCATTTGAATCAGCCAGTTATAGAAATACAAAGTGGAATCGATACAAAGTGAGAATGTAGCTGAAAATCTTGCAAGATTAATCTAAAATACACAAAACGTCATAAAAATGAACGATGTTTATGGAGCTTTTGAGTCGCAGAATATAAACAGTCTACTCTTTCTCGTTGTAATCCTGGATACGTCTCCTATAGCGATTGAAAACACAAAGTGATACTCAGAGTATATGAGTCGAGAAACAAAGAGAACTATAGGGAAACAAGTATACGTTTCACTTCTTTTTCTACTTGAGAAAAAACCCTTCATAAAGAAATACTTCCCAGTTCTATTCAGAAA
>JAMOOA010000082.1 GCA_027066255.1 Candidatus Altimarinota bacterium
TATATATTTAGGATTTTCTATGGATATATTTGTAAATATGACTTTGAATTTTCCTCCTTCAAGAATAAAAGTTGTATCTGTACTTTCTATATCTGTTTTTGATGTCTCTGTGTATTTCTTTTTTAGTTCCATAATTGGTCCAGTTATATCAATACTTTTAATAACTCAGTCTGAATTATGTAAATCAATAGATTTCTTTTTAAGGTTTACCTTTCCGTAAAGAGAAGTTCTATCTGGATTGTAATAGTTATTGATTTCTACAATCTGTGAATAACCAGATACATCCATAGGGTATATATTGTCTTCATAGCCTGTGTAGAAGTGTATATATTGAGGTTCGTTCTCTTCACTGTAACTCTTATAGTATCTTTCTACTTTGAGTTTTTCAGAGAGCTTATTTATAATCTCCCATTTATTCATTCCAGAATATTCTTGATCTTCTATGGCTTCTCTGTAATCTTCTCGTTTTACAGTAATTGGGTAGCTCTCAAGATTATCTAGTTTCCTTTCTTCGAAGTCTTTTTTGTCTTGTTCTTCAATTTCTTTGTATATTTCTGAGAAGAGTTTTTTGATAGATTCACAATCATTGAGTTTGCAAACATATTCTATACCATCATATATCTCTCCTGAAAGTTCTTTATCAATATCTTCTAAATTCTTGAGAGGAATAATAGTTTCACTCTTGAGTATTCAAGCACGTTCGAGATTTTTAGTGAGTCTCGTGAGTTGTCTTGTTTCTGGAAAATTATACACAGACCAAGGACCAAGAGATATGAGTATAGTGAAAAGTGTCAGAACGGCAGGGATGTATCAGAGATATTTTCTCTTGGAGATTATAAAATAGAGAGAAATACTGAGAAGCCATAAACCAAACACTACCACAAAGTATCTATTCATAGTGATGTCATACTGTGCTATTCTGAGGTAAATAGCATAGAAGAGCATCCCTACTTGAGGAATAACTGCATATGGAAAGTACTTTCTAAAAAAGAGTATATTTTTGTTACTTTGTTCAAATATATAAGAAAATATATATGCAATGTATCCGAAGAGAGAAAAACCAATTACCATCCATGTAACTTCTCCCTTAGGCCAATCCTGGAAGTTTAAAAGTACTTTGAATGTATAAGCGTAAAGTATAATGAAGTATACACCTATGAATGGAAGAGCTATGTATTTCACAAGGAAGGAAAAGAAGGCATTTTCATTGAAATAATCATTTTTGAAATTTTTCCTTTCTGGAATTTGCATCAAGGAAAAGAGGGGAGTGAAAAAACTGAGGGAGAATATAGCCCAATCACCATATATCTCGTCAGCGTATACCCAACTAATATCAAAGAGCTCAAATACCGTAGATATACCTATAGCACCAAGAGCAAAGAGCACTCCTCATAGTATAAAGGATAGTAAAAATACAATACTTATCTTGTAAAAATAGGTGTAATACACAGATTGCTTCCCTGTGTTTGAAAATATTTTTTTCAGATATGGAGCAAAGAATAAGAAGCTTATAATTCCAAAGAGTGTAATCATAAAGAATACGAAATTTTCAAAATTATCTATATCTGAACTAAATCCAAGAAAGAAAAGTATCCCAAATGCAATTGGGAATCATTGGATAAGAGTTTTCTTTGAGAAATCATACTCAAGACTCTCAGATGAGATGTATACTCCGAGACTGAGGAAGAAAGTAATAATAAGACTAAAAATAGCTCTTACTATATTGTCTTCTATCGCAGAAGAGAAGCTTCCATGATTCATCGTGAGAAAGCATAGAGCTACAATAGCAATTATTCCTACAGAAATAGGAAAACGAGAAACAACTTCTTTGAGATGTTTTTTGATGTTCTCTATCTTGAAGATAGAAAATATATTTTTCATAGAATTATGCTACAAGATATAATAAATATTCTTATCTACTCACATACGTAATTATCAAAAATAAACTTGCTGATATGAAGCTGACTACAGGAACAGTGATGAGCCATGCTCCTACAATCTTTTTCAAGAGTCATCTTCTCACATGAATTTCTGTTTTTCCATGATGTTTCTTGTCGAGATATTCTCTGAGAAATCCTACTCCAAATACTCAACCCAGAGCAATATGGGTAGAACTTACAGGAAGTCCGAGTTGACTTGCTATGATAACAGTGATAGCAGCAGCAAGAGCAATACAGAAAGCACGTATTTGGTCGAGTTCTGTTATCTCGCTTCCCACTGTTTTGATAATAGCTGGTCCATAGAGGTAAAGTCCAAGCGATATACCACTTCCTCCAAGTATCATGATCCAGATAGGAATAGTAACTTTACTAGAGATGTCTCCATTTACTACCGCGTCGTAGATAGCAGCGAGAGGTCATATAGCATTGGCTACATCATTTGCTCCATGTGCAAATGAGAGAAGTGCTACTGAAAATATAAGAGGAATGATAAAGAGTTTGTTTACTGAAACCCTATCGTTAGATATTTTCTTGTTCCTCTTTATACGTACTGACATAAGAGCATATGTGAGGAGAGCAACTCAAACACCTATCATAGCAGCAACAAGGAAGTCTACTTTTATGATATGCTTGAATCACTTGAGTATGATATAGGTAGTGAATGCCCAACTCATAAT
>JAMOOA010000083.1 GCA_027066255.1 Candidatus Altimarinota bacterium
AATACAATTCTCTTAGTCTTTGTAGGACTGATTCCCAAAACATGACACAAATGCCATCCTATAGCCTCTCATTCTCTATCCTCATCCGTCGCTATCCATACTTCTTTTGCAGTCTTTGCTAGTTTTTTCAGATTGGTGACGGTCTTCTTTTTGTCTTCTGATACTCCATATTCTGGGATAAATCATTTCTCTATATCTATTCCTAAACTCTTCTGAGGAAGGTCTCTGATATGCCCCATAGATGCAACAACTTTATAGTCAGGTCCTAAAAATTTTTCTATCGTTTTTCCTTTTGCTGGTGATTCCACGATCACAAGATTCTTTGCCATAATTGATGTATTTAAATAAAAAAGTGAGTCCTTACTGGTACTCACTTGTATTCGTTTTTTATATGAAGTCAAAAGAAAATTAGGATATTACTTACTTAGAGTTGAACCATTTCCCTTTCTCTAAATAATACTTAACTTTATTATTCAGTACTCCTATATTTTCATCTGTCAGATCAATCTCAACATCAGTACCGTTTCTACTTGTAGCACCAAAAGATATCCATTTATCTAAAAGTATTTTTTTTCTTCTTTCAGAAGATTTTTTCTGAGGTTGTATTTTTCATATTATCTTTCCATAACCATTTGCTAAAGCATAACACATAATATCCAGCATCGCTTCTTCTCATTTTCAAGGAACTTGCATCATTTCAATACTCAATACCTTATTTGGTTTAGATTCCAAAGATATATATTCAGACTCTGAATATCTCTTCGCTATAAGATTATCGTATTTTTCGTAAAAGTCTTCTCCAGAGTAAGGAAATTTAAGTCTTACTAACTCCAGAAACTTATCTTCGTTATAATAACCCTCTGAATTAAGTATTTGGGAAATTTGCTCACCAAAACAATGATATTTTTCTCATTTCAGGTTTACAGGAGACCTTATTCCTTTTCAATCTATGTTCATTTCAATAGTACCCATACATTACATCTCAAAAATATTTTTCACAAGATTTTTGTTATCATACGGAAACTTATAATTTTCAAAATATTTTACCAGTGCAGCGTACATACTCCATTTATTTTGTGAACTGTAGAAGAAAGCGTTTCATTCTCCTTTGATAGGGTTGAAGTCTTTAAGGAGTGCTGAAAGATAGTTATCTTTATGGAGGATGGGTACTACCCCCCCAGCCATGAAATCCTGTATATTTTTGGATTTTCCTCCACATAAAAAGAAATCAAACCCTTCCTTTTGAGAAAGAACATCTACCTCAGAGGATACAAAAAAGTTTCCACTTTTTTGTATCTCTGAGTTTTCCTTAGATACCACAAAATCTGCGTCACAAAGTGAAAGTCACTGCAGGAAGTCTTTTGTTATCTCTATATCTGGACATATCCAACCAATGGCTCTATTCTTCGAAGTGATAGAGAGAGATTTTTTTATCTCGTTTTTTATACTAGATTTTTCTGAGATAAGTTTTTGGGTGCTCATGTATTTTTATTAATGAGGAGTACATATATATATATAAGTGTAGCATACTTCTATCCCAAATGACAAATAAACGGTTTGACAAAATACTCTATATTTTACATAATGATATTCTCAAAATAACTTTCACTATCAAATGGATAAAAACTTCTGGCAGAAGCAAATACAAAAACACGAAAAACTCTGTTTTCTTGCACCAATGGACGGATATGGAGACAGTGCCTACAGGCAAACAATGAAAACTATTGCACCACATATATACTGCATCAGTGAGTTTTATAGTGCTGATGGACTTGTTCATTCCAAGTTTCTAGCTGATAGCGTTCTTCCTCATCAAGAAATCGAGAAACCTCTTATTATACAGATATTTGGGAAAGACCTCGAAAATTTTGCCAAAGCTGCAAAAATCATCGAGAGATACAACGTTGCAGGAATCGATGTCAATATGTGATGTCCCGCAAAGAAAGTCGTCAGGAGTGGTCATGGATCAAGTCTCCTTATCAATGAAGATCTTGCATTCCAGATAGTGGATACCCTCAACAAAGCAACAAAACTTCCTATCAGCGTCAAAACTCGTCGTAGTTTTGATGGGAACCAAGACTTGGTAAAATTCGCAAAGTGACTCGAAAATGCTGGAGCAAAACTATTGACCATCCATGGAAGAACGGCTGCTCAAGCGTATACAGGAAAGGCTGATTTTACCGATATATATGAAGTTAAAAAACATCTGGGTATCCCCGTTATTTGCAATGGAGACGTTATGAACTATGATGACGGGATGCAGAAAGTACAAAATCTCGATGGATTTATGATCGGTCGATGAAGCTTCTGAAATCCCTGGTGCTTTCTTGGATCCTGTCATTCTGAACTTGATTCAGAATCTTTTCAAAAAGAAAACTTTCTAAACGGTATATACTACCCTTCTTTTGAAGAAATACTCGATACTATGCTCTTTCATGCTACAGAACTTGTAAAAGTGAAGTGAGAAAGAAAATGAAGTCTTGAAATACGTAAACACCTGGTTCAATACCTCAGAAACTTCCCCAATGTAAAAGAGTATCGCAAGAGGCTCGTTACAACAGAAAGTATAGAGAATAGTACTGCAGTTATAGAAGAGCTTC
>JAMOOA010000084.1 GCA_027066255.1 Candidatus Altimarinota bacterium
GAGGCATCTTTGTCAGATCACCTATCATGATTTTTCCACTAACGTCTTTTCCTATAGCAATAGGGATATCGTATTTACGACCTTTAAATGCAGATGATTGTATAACTTCTTTGAGTCCTACTACTTGCCTATCATCATTTGGAACTTCTATACCAACAACTCCGAGTCATGGTATTGGAGCTTGAATACGGATGTTCTTTGCATGAAGAGCAAGAGTTAGATCCTTTTTGAGATTTACTATCTTTTGAAGCTTCACTCCGTCTTTTGGTTTGAGTCGGTATTGTATAACTGTTGGTCCTACTTTATAACCTTCCATAGATACCTGTATCCCAAATTGGAGTAGTTTTTCTTGGATTTCTATTTCTTTTCTACGGATTTCATTTTCATCAACGATGATATCTCCTCATTTATTATCCAGATGTCCTACATCTGGAAGTTTCCAGTTTCAAAAAACCTTTACAGGAACCTCTTGTTTTCCTCACGTGGCTTTCTTCTCTTTTGAAAATAAGCTCGCTATTCCTCATGTTTTGGTAACTGATACTTTTTTATTTCCCGATGATTGGAGTCTTTTTGGTTGTTTCATTTTTGCGAGCATCTCCTTTTCTTTTCTAAGTTCTTCAAGTTGAGCTTCAAGTTCACGAGACTCTTTGTTCATTTTCTTCTCTTCTCTTTGCATCTTTTTAGATTGAGATTTGAGTGTACGTGCTTCTTTTTTTAGGTATCCAGATTCTCTTTCTGAGAGGATAGAATCTTTTATATCTGAAAGACTCGGAGCAAGTTTTGTTGCATTTGCAGCAGCGTGGATAACTGAAAAACGAAAAAGAATGTAGAGAGAGATAAAGAAGAGAAGTAAAAATAACAGTACTACAAAATTTGAACCAAGTTGTGTTACCAGCGTGAGATAAAGGTTGAGAACAGCTATATAATCAGATTTTTGAAATATTGTCGTGTATGCACCTATGAGTGTCACACTTGATATAAAGAAAAATAGTAACCCAAAAGCTCTATAGCTATTGAAGTGCATATTTTTCTCTTTGAAAAGAAAGACAGACAGAAGCATAATCGCAGGAGCAAATATAAACTTATAATATTCTCAAAAGAGTAATAATAACGTGTTAGCAAGCTGTGTTTGAGCATTCAAATAAGCTGCCTGACTTGGATCAGTATTTGGTTCTGCCATAAGTGCAAGAGTACCTAAAAACATAAAAATAAGAGCAAAAACGATGGTTTTATGTTCTGGTGATACCTTTGTTAAGAGCGATTTCTTTCGAGCCACGTGAGAAAGTAATGAAGTAATTTCTTCTAGTATATGCAAAACTAGTGGCTTTTCAAGAGCGAAAAGCAAGGCTTCTTAATGAATTTTCTTAGGACTTCTAAGCTCTAGTGTCGATAGATTGTCTTGCATATAAATAGCATTTCCTGTGAAGTAGTTATTTATCATTCCGTTCGGATGTACAAAATCGATACTAAGCTGCTTTTCTCATCAAATCAAATAAACTTCCTTATTTTTTATTTTCTTTATACCATTTATTCATATTTCATTTTTACAAGAAAATATAGTAATATCATCATCATCGTAAATGATAATAGTTACATCATCATTTGTTTTAATGATTTCAAGATTACTATCATCTATTAGATTTACAGAAAGAAATCTCTCTTTGTTGTAAGAGTAAACTTGAGTTATCTTTTGAGTAAAGTTTTTTTCTCTCTCATCTATATACATGTTTTTTTCGCAAACAATATATATATCGTCACCTACCTCTATAATATCTATTATACTCCCTTCGTAGACAAATATATCATCCCCAAAACTCATGGAGTATACTTTTTGAGACATAAACCAAACTTCTATTTCTTCTGTTTCTCAGGTGTATTTATCTCTTTTTCATTCTCGAATAAGCTCATCATAGTCGTTATGGATAATATATGTGTCCTTCCTTCAAGAAATAGCAGAAGTTACGTTATGATATAAAGTTTTGTGTTCTTTCTTAAAAGCTCATTCTCAATCTAATTCTATATAGTATGAACAGCTCGAATTCTGGTTACATGGGAATCCTATTTCTAGAATTCATCATTGCTTTATTTCAGAAAACTCTCAAACAAAAGAAGTCACAATACTTTCAGAAAAAGAAAAAACAGCGGTTATATGAGTCCCATCAGCTTGAATATCCTGAAATATCATATCTCCTTTAAAAGACTTGTATTTAATAAAATCTACTTCTACTCCGTTTTCGTAAAAAATATTTGTTAATATAGGGAGTTTTATTCATTCTTTAAAAATACAGTAGAAATTAATGTTACTATCTATAGGTCTGTATATTGTGTAGCCTCAAAACTGTCAGAGAAGAATAAAGGTATTATCAAAATCTTTTTCTTCTATTATTCCTAATAGTCTTGTTTGGAAGTATATTGTTTGAAATACAGAGTCTAGTTGCTCTCAAATAGCTTCCACTTCTTCCTTCGAGTACTCTTCTCAAGAGTATTTAAAGGAATATTGTAGAAACAATTCTCTCACTCAATCACCATAATAAAAAGAAGACATACCAAGGAACTCTTCTTCTGAAATAGGATGCGAG
>JAMOOA010000085.1 GCA_027066255.1 Candidatus Altimarinota bacterium
ATACCTTTTTTAAAAAATAGCACAAATTAAAAGAAACTCACATATTGTAAGTTTCTTTTAATTTAATTTTATGCCTTAGAAAGGAAGATCCTCTACTGAGATTTCCTCTTCTTTCTTTGGTGTTGATTTTTTAACAGGAGCGCTGTCATTTGCTGGAGCGTCTGATTTTGGGAAAGGGGCAGCATTTCCTCCTTTGCTATCGAGCATGATCATATTTTCTCCGACTATTTCTGTTTTGTATCTTTTTGATCCATCTTGCGCCTCCCAGTTGCGAGTTTGTATTCTCCCTTCTATGTATACCTTCTTTCCTTTAGCAAGGTACTGGTGAGCGATTTCTGCAAGTTTTCCCCAGAGAACGACATTGTGAAACTCTACCTGTTCTTGTTTCATTCCAGAACCATCCGTCCAGTTTCTATTAGTTGCTATTGATATCGTCGTAACGTTTTGTCCGTTAGGAGTTTGTCTCATTTCTATATCTTGAGTGATATTTCCGATGATCTGTGCTTTGTTTAGGTCCATAATGTGTGTATAAGTGACTAAAATAATGTGTATATCTCAAAGTACGCACTCAGAAGTATATACACAATATATCCGGAGTCAAAGGATAATATAAAAATATTTATCATAATTGTCAACTCACTCTTGTTCTTTTTGGGTTTGGATTCTTTGCTAAGGCTTTATTTTTGTGTTACGCTCATAGAGAAGATATTTCTTGTTATAACACTTATGAAAAAATTACTTCTTGCAATCATCTTTGGTATCACCTTATGTATGCCATTTTACTCCTACTCAGCTACGAGTACAGAGTTCTCGTATACAACACCAAGAACCATAGATACAGGTACTTTTAATGAATACAGGTACAAAATCACAGAGCAATTCTTTACTCTTAGGAGTAAATGGGAGGTTGATGGAGAACTTCACAAGAAAACTCTGGAATCTATAGGATCACTTGCAGCAAACGGGTACAAGTACCTTCCAGATAATCTCAAGAACAAAAATTATCTTAGAAAACTCCTTACAGACCTGCAAAAAGGTACAAAGCAGCCAAATAATGATGCAAATTATACTCAGATAATTAAATCTATATCAGATTTTATTGATAAAGTAGATATCCAAGCTATCAAGTGAACAGTTAAGGCAAACCCAAAAGTAGGAAACGCTCCAATGAATGTCACCTTAAGAGGAAAGGTAGTAGATCCAACAGGAACACAAATCCCAGAATACAACTATACTTGGTGGATTGATGATGGATGAAAAAGAGTTGTTATAGGAAGAGGTTTATCACTCAACTATAATTTTAGAGAAGAAGGGAAATTTTCAGTATTTCTCGATGTAGTTTCTAATCATAGAAACAGTGATGGGAACATAGATGTTCTTCCGTTTCGTAGCAGAGCCGATATAGAAGTAAAAGAAAAAATAGCTTCTCTTATTATAAAAGTAAACGGAGATAGACTCAGAAATCAAGATGTTTTGAAGTTTACACCGAGTGAATCAGGATATGGACTTATATTTGATGCGACGAGTTCTACTCCAACAGGAGGAGCGAGGTTTATCGAAACAGAGTGGGATTTTGGAAATGGAGTAAGAAGGATCTATAAAGGAGCTCCAAGAATAGAGAGAGTAAACTATGGAAGAGAATGAAACTATACAGTAAAATTGCAACTGAGAACTAATGAACTTAAAACAGTTACGAGAGACTTCGAAGTTTCTATTCATGACCCTATAGCTACTATTTCTTCTTCAAAAGACGATGGTTTCATAGGAGAGAAGTTTACATTTTCAGCAAAAGCCTCAGGGAATGAAAAAAACCTCAGCTACTCATGGGAGATAATAGATATAAATAATGATGACATAATCCTCAGAAAGACAGACAAACTGTTTACGTATATATTTACAAAAAAGGGAAAGTTCAATATAAAACTCAGAGTAACTCAACCATCAGGAGAAGTAGACATAGATACACAGATACTCTATATCAACTCTCGAGCTCCGATTGCTGATTTTTCAACAAAGATTCCTCTAGCAAACAAACCTAACAGAGTATTTATAGATGGTTCTCGTAGTTCGGATCCAGATTTCTCCGATGATGGAAAACTAACTTTTACGTGGTTTATCGATGGAGAAAAAGTAAACCTCGAGGATGCCAATAGTAATGGATCAGTTGGATATTATGTATTTGATACTGTAGGAAATCATGATATCAATCTCGAAGTAAGAGATCCGGACAATATATCAGCTCTGAAAAAATCGAAAATAAAGATAGACTCTATTCTTTCTGTCGAGATGTTTGCTTTTCCAAGGGTAGTCCAAAGAGATTCATTTATCAGATTTGTCGCAGAATCTCCTGAAGCAGAAATATTTGAGTGGGATTTTGGTGATGGCATACAAAAATGAGGAAATGATGAAAATATCAATCATACCTTTCATAAAAGTGGAGCGTTTGATGTGAAACTCAAAGTAAGAGATGCTGATAATAAATTTAACACTTTCACAAAGACCGTATATATAGGAGAATCAGATTCTCCGGTGGCCATACTGGATGTGCAAAATAC
>JAMOOA010000086.1 GCA_027066255.1 Candidatus Altimarinota bacterium
TCTGTAGTTTCAAATCTCGAAAATCTTGTAGAAAATGATATAAAAAATACACTCATAGAATACACGTGACTCGAGTTTGATTATATAAAAAACTTTCTTGAGAACTACAGACTTTCTCCATCAGATCTCAACACCTTTATAAAAGACCCTTTAGAATTTTTAAATAGAGCAATTTTTAAATACCCATTCTCATGAAATAAATTCACTACTTTTTGAAGCGTGTATCATAGAACATTGGAACTGTTTTATTTAAATTATAAAAAAGATGAGAAAATACCAGAGAAAGAGTCTCTTGTGAAGACTTTCTCTTATCTTATCAAACAAGAGTTTCTTACGGAGTCTGAACTCTCAGAAGCACTAGAAAAATGAACTGCAGGGCTCGAATGATACTATGATTTATATGCAAACAATCTCAAAGAACCATTTTATCTTGAGTATTCCTTCCGCAAGAACAAAGTTTCTTTTGAATGAATCCCTCTTACCGGAACCGTTGATAAGATAGAAAAACTCTGAGATACTCAAGACTTTCAAAACGAAGATACAAACTCTCCTAAGTGACAAATGGCATTCTTTAAAGATGCAGTTACACTTATTGATTATAAAACAGGGAAAGTAAAAACAGAAAATGTCATTAAATGACTGGATAGATACGGAAACAAAAAAACTGGAGAAGGGGGATATTTCAGACAATTGATGTTTTATAAACTCCTATGAGAAAACGATAGAGAGTTTAGCTCAAAATTTGACATAGGAAGTCTTGCTATAGACTTTGTAGAATGAAAAGATGGAAAATACAAACTCATAGAGATCACTCCGACTGAAGAGGAATACGATGAATTTCTAGATGAACTCAGAGATTCACGGGAAAAGATATCTGATATAGGCTTTTGGAAAGAATTATTGACAAATAAGTAAAAAACGATAAAGTCCTGCAGTTATTTTTAGGTATTATCATATATGTCTGCAGAGATTTTTCCAATTTTAGATTGTATTATAGCTAGAGATTCTAGTAACAGGACGTCTGACGGAAGAATGGGGTATGATGTTACTTTTTGAGGAGAGGGAGAAAATGATAACTCGAAATCCCACATCAAGCCTTCCACTCTTATTACGAGAAGCAACGCTTTAGTTTTTCCTGATAAAGAAAAAAATGATCAGACTTAGCAAGAGATGCAATAATGTTGTCGCAAATACTTTCAACACAAATAGAACTTCAATGAGAAAGAACCGCAGAGAATATGGGATTCTCTCTTGATATAGAATTCCTCCACGACTGTGTACAAGAAGTATACCTTGCTGCCTATAGTGACATAATGAAGATAATTTCTGGGCTTAAAGCTGGGGATAGATACTTAGAAAGTCTTATACTTCAGAAGTATGCTCAGCTCGGATTTAGAGATAAAGTAGAAGAGATCATTAATAAAAGAATATTCGATCTAATATATTAACATTTCTTTCTCAAAGTAAGCTTTCTTTGGTTTTTAAAGGTATTTTATTACTATAGAGGTATAGTCTATATATCACTCTTTGTTTATGAAAAAATTATTCTTACCATTTACATTGCTTATACTCCTCTCTTCTTGTACTATAGAAAGTAGTGTTTGAGAAGAAGCTGAAGGAGGTTGAATCGAAGAAGTAGCATGAATTGTGGAAGACCTTAGATGAGGAGATTGTCTTGTAGGGCAATGGAGTTATGTGAGTGGAATGGAGCAAATGCAGACAGTAATGGATGAAATCACGGGAATCAGTGAAGAAGACCGTATAAAGATGAATTTTGGATGAACTGTTTGAGAATGGCTTTTTGATATAGAAAACGCCTGAGAGAATCAATATAAGGGACTCTATAGTTTTAATGATTTTGGATATAGTGTATCTATCTTAAATCCTGTGATAGGAAGCATAGAACTCCAGACTAATGTTGTAGGAATACAACCATTTTTTATGACAGTAGATCCAACTGATAGAACAAGTCTAACAATAGAACCAGGAGTTAATAATCTCACAGTAACAACGATAAACAGTCTTATTGATGAAGTGGTTACTGCAAGTGATTTACCTCAATGATTTCTTTGAGTGGGGGATATTTATTGCGATAATACCAGCCTGGATATACATCATACCATACCAAGGTGAGATAGCCCTCTCGAATATGACTTGAGTTTTGAGAGAGTTCGTTAACCATTTAATGAAAAAAAAGAGGAATTTTTTTATAACCCCTCTTTTTTGTATTGTACTTTCTCTTGGGAAATCTCCTCTCCGTTTACTATATCGCTAAAAAGTATTTCTACTTTTTCACTATCTTCTGTAAGTATTTTATAATCAAGGACTATTTTAATTTCTTCTCCTGTTGAATTTTTTTTATTAAACAAGAGTATCTTGTATTTTAGATGTCTTCCTTTTATATATCTTTTAATATTATCATCAAGCATTGCTATCTCAGTGATAGGAAAATGAATAGTAATATTTCCTTTTTCTTCTATCTTTTCTTTAAATGATCACTTAGAAGAGATTTTTATATTAAAGTCTTCTCCCTTTATATCTTGAGATAGAGGT